>NZ_DFQB01000043.1:0-138 GCF_002377545.1 Thalassolituus sp. UBA3500
GTTCTACCATTGAACTATACCCGCGTCGCAATCAGCCCAGGCAGTTCAGCGTTCCAGGCTGTTTCGACAGTGAAGCACTGTCTGAAAATGGTGGTGGGGGCTGGATTCGAACCAGCGAAGCTTTCGCGTCAGATTTAC
>NZ_DFQB01000043.1:447-16371 GCF_002377545.1 Thalassolituus sp. UBA3500
ATTTACAGTCTGATCCCTTTGGCCGCTCGGGAACCCCACCAAAGTGGCGCGTATTATCAGTACGAAGCCGGGGTCTGTCAACAACTTTTTTGCTTATTTATTATTAACTTATGGATTATCCGTCCGCAGGCTGATGACGGCAGCTCACCATTTGCCACTGAACATCTTTGTCTTCGCCTTTCACACGGCGGCGCATGGTTTCATCCAGTTTGGTGATTTCACGGATCTCGACCCAGTGTTCAGTCGTGGTACTTCCAACTTCGCGGATTGCTACATCCGCAAAGCCGAGCGCTGATACTTTTTTCTGCAAGGCTTCTGCAGAGCTTTTTTGTCTGAAGAGACCGAGCGAGATACCGTCCGCCAGATCTCCCTGCGTAATAATGTAGCTATCGACTGAGCGCGCCTGCAGTTTACGCAATAAGGTCATCGCTTCCCCACGACTACCCAACGGTGGAACATGCACCCAGAACTCAGCATCTTTCAGGTTGGGTACCTTATGCTGGCTGATTAACCCAGTGAGCCCCAATTCAAGCGAGCGCGCCTGAGCCACACGAGCGCTGATATCATCAAAGTACGGGCCAAGTGCGTAGCAGAGTTTCTTACCCGGCTCCGGGCGAACAGGTTGCTGACTGGATGGCAGATTTCCAGATTGTTTCTCCGCCAGTAAGACCAGTGTTTTGCCTTGTCCATGATTGCCGTCCTGAATCCGGGCAGTGCTATCTTCTGCGGGGCGCGTAATGAAATACCCGGCAATTCCCAGGTTAATTACGATCAGGCTGTAAACTATCCAGCGCATAACAATTCCATACCATCAAATATAAGGTTTGGATAATATCCACTATCCAGCCATTCAGCCAGTTGCGCCCCGTCACCTCCGGTAATAACCAGTCGGTAGTTTTCATGGTTGCCTGCGACAGACTTTACGAATGCAACCTGCTGATGCATAACACCAGCACTGACACAGGCAACGGTGCTTTTTCCGGGGGTGAGGTCAGTATCGTGGCGTTCATCGGAAAAGGGCCGGACCCGATCCGTACCACCAAACAGTGCACGCTGAGCCATTTGCTGCCCCGGAACGATGTAGCCGCCATGGTGCTGATTACTTTCGTCGAGTAGATCCAGGGTGAGTGCGGTTCCTGCATCAACCACCAGCAAATGGTCAGTGAACATCGCTCGGGCACCCAGCATCGCAAGCCAGCGGTCGACACCCAGGCGCTTAGGGTCTGCATAGCAATGGTGAAACCCAGCGTGTCCTTCTACCGGATGTGCAATCCAGCGAAGCCTGTGGCCGTAGCGGGCATCGAAGAGTTCGTGCAGTTCTTCGTTGGTACTGACGCTGGACACGGCAACTTCATCAACCTCATCCGGCCATGCATAGTGCGGGGCTTTATCTTTATCGACATGGCCCTCGGCCAGAATCTGACCCTGGCGACGGGTTTGCCACTTAATCCGGGTATTACCGATATCAATTAACAGGACGGACACTGAGTTCTCCTGCACTGATAATTTCCATGCCGCGCTCGGTTCTCAGCATCAACTCACCCTTACGGTTTACACCTTTAACGGTGCCGCTGATCTGCTGAGTGGGCGAACTGATAACCACTTCTTTATTGTGGTAGATATCTTTCTGTGACCAGTATTCCTGCAAGGGAGCAAATCCTTCTCGTTGAAACGTATCAACACTGGACAACAATTCATCGAGTAATACTCCCGCGACCTGATTTCTGGAGAGGTCGGGCTTCAGGCTTTTCAGGTCGACCCAGGGCTGGTCTATGTCTCGTGCTTCTGACTCCGACATGGATAAATTAAGGCCAACGCCAATGACCACCTGACAGTGGCTGTTGTACTCGCCCGTCACTTCGAGAAGAATACCCGCGAGCTTACGACCATCGGCATAAACATCGTTGGGCCATTTCAGACCAACCCCGTCGATCCCAAGCCTGGTAAGCGCTTTTTCTACGGCTATCCCAACGGTAAGGCTCAGCCCCTCAAGTGCCGACATGCCCCCAGAAAAAGATACCAGTAGCGACAGATAAATATTCCGACCAAACGGGCTGATCCACTGTCGCCCACGGCGACCGCGACCCTTGCTTTGCTTCTCAGCAAGGACAGCATATCGCTTGCCCATATGATCGGACGCACGCTCGAACAGGTAGGTATTCGTTGAGTTCACTTCGAGGAGCAGCTCGAGGCAATCGAGCCTCTGACTCACTGCGCTGCGTATATCTGCCTCATCGAGTAGTTCAATAGGGTCATGAAGACGATATCCCTTACCTTTCACAGATGAGAAAGGGACTTCAAGTTCCTCTAATTTTTTCAGCTGTTTCCAGACCGCCGCGCGGCTGACGCCCATCGCTTCGCCGAGAGCCTCTCCCGAATGAAATTGCCCATCTGCCAGGTGGAGGAGTAGTTTTTTGAGCATGAAAGGATACCTTTGATAACCTATTCACTATATCAGAGTGCAATTCACTGTCAGAGTGTAAATCTGGGTGACGCCCACCCTGTTCATGAGAGATATTTATCCATTCAGGCACGAATAATAAAAAACATACTGGAGCGCCTATGACGCGACGCCACTGGATTCCAATGATTCTGTTTGCGGTAAGTGCAGGTGTAATAACGCCTGCGTCGGCTGCAGAACCTGTTTACATCCAGCCGCCCAGAGCAATTGATGATGCCTCACATCGATACTATCAGGACTTACTGGCGACTCAGTTTTCAGCAGATAACCGCCTGACCACGATAGAAAGGCCCGTCACTCAGGAGCGCAGTCTGCAACTTCTTAACACAGGTGACCTGACCATCGCGTGGAGTGGCACAAACTACCGCCGCGAGAATCTGTACCGCCCGGTAAGAGTGCCGTTGTTTCTTGGGTTATTAGGTGTCCGCGTCCCTGTCATCCGCAAAGCAGATATTGCCCGGTTCACTGCAATTACTAAGGAGTCAGAACTACAAGCAATGGTTGCCTGTCAGGGTGATCAATGGCCAGATTCGGATATTATGGAGCGCAACCACTATACCGTTGAGAGGGTTGCCAAGTTCGAGAGTATGTACAAGATGCTCAGAGGCGGGCGCTGCGATTACTTCCCTCGGTCCATTATCGAAGTGTATGGAGAACTTACGACGGCCGACAGAGACGACCTTGTTGCATATGAGGGAATCTTACTGTCTTACACCTTCCCAATGTATTTCTTCACATCGTATCAACGGGAAGAACTGGCTAACTCTCTGGAAGAGAAGCTCCATGAGTTCGCTACATCCGGGCAACTTCTTGCATTTATGAAGAAGCATCCATCAACCCGTGCAACCTTTCCGCTATCGCGGTTTCGGGAGTCGACTATTTTCTATTTACACAACCCAGACCTGCCCAGTGAGACACCGATCAGTGATACCGCACTCTGGCTGATGCCGGGTCAGAGTACGAATAAAGATTTACAGGCAATCCACTTTTTCGAATGAGGCCTGATCAACGCTCTATATCTTTCAGGCGGAAATTGAAGTGATTTTCGATCGCGCGATGCACTTCCTTGGTCTCAGGGACGTGCTCCGTATGAACAAGAATCAGCAGTGACTGAGCGTGCACATGGTGATCGCCATCAGGGTGGGTAATCACTTCACCGTCGCGGGTAACGTAAGCCAGTGGTGTTCCGACGTTAGCCTGTACAATAGAATTCACGACATCCGCCCAGCGCTCCCCCTCAAGCCATACCGGGTAACGCACCGTATGGTCATTCGCATGAGTAAACATATCTTC
This sequence comes from Thalassolituus sp. UBA3500, assembly GCF_002377545.1. Classification (NCBI taxonomy): domain Bacteria; kingdom Pseudomonadati; phylum Pseudomonadota; class Gammaproteobacteria; order Oceanospirillales; family Oceanospirillaceae; genus Thalassolituus; species Thalassolituus sp. UBA3500. The sequence continues at coordinate 4,202 of NZ_DFQB01000043.1, forward strand.
AATCACCACTTCTGATCCGGGGGCTGTCATAGAGCGAACCACCAGTTCAGGATATGAACGGATCGGTCGCAACAGCGAGCGAATATCAAGATCACGGATTCGCCCACGATTGGTGTCATCCACCACTTCAACGATCGCCTTACTGGCAAGCGACATTTCCCACAAACGATGAGCCACATCAAACGTATAGCTATCGCTATCTGAGGAATACTCGTCTCGCGCAAGTACAACAATATGCCTTGCCCGATCGGCATTTGCCCTTTGAAGGTCTTCCGGGCGACTGGCGAGCCCAGTGACATGAACGACGCCAAGTTCACGAAGACTGTCTGGCAAGCCGTCACGAAAATCTTCGCTCAGCAACATAATCGGAGTCTCGGCGTAGTCGCGACTCTCTCGGACCTGAGTGACAAGTCGCACGAAATACTCTTCACGGTTATATTTGGGGGTGTTTACGATCAGGATGTGCTCAGCCATGTTCCAGTTCCAGTGTCCACTTCGGATTCTCTCGCGGCGGGCGATGCGAAAATCAACGTAGTCGCTGATGAGCAGTGTCATCAGCGTTATACCAATACCAAAGATAAGCAGTATCGTCGCCAACTGCCCCGGTACCGTCTGCGCGGATAAATCGCCATAACCCACGGTTGTGAGCGTAGTCAGCGTCAGCCAGAAAGCTTGCCAAGGCGTCATATCCTCGAGCCATACCATGGCCGCAATGTGCAGAACGACAAAGCCGAGAAGAATAAGCGCTATTTTCCGAACACTCCGCCCGATCTGCCGATCAGTCATATAGATCGCGTGGCGAGTGCGTTTCTGATGGCGGACGAAGCGTGTCAGTTTATTCATATCCGCATCATAGCCCGTCCGCCCTCTCTCTGCGATCCCTCACCTGATACTCCGTCCGCTTTCGGTTACACTCACTGCAATTATATAAACAACGGAACCGCTATGAGCTACCACATTTACGGCATCGGCAATGCATTGGTCGATAAAGAATTCGAAGTTGACGACGCTTTCTTTAAAGATGCAGGCATAGAAAAAGGCATGATGACCCTGATCGAAGAGGATCAGCTGGCGACCATGCTGACCACCCTGACAGAACGCTACGGTCTGAAAAAACGCGCATGCGGTGGCAGCGCAGCCAACACGATTATTGGCGCGAGCTACTTCGGTGCGAAAACCTTCTATACCTGCAACGTCGCCAACGACGAAGCCGGTGATTTCTATATAGCAGATATGAAAGCAGCCGGTGTCGATACCAACCTTGGCGACGATCGTGATGCCGGCGTAACCGGTAAGTGTCTGGTGATGGTAACGCCTGACGCAGAGCGCACCATGAACACCTATCTGGGCATTACCAGCGAACTGCATTCAAACCATATTGATGAAGAAGCACTGGCTAAATCAGAATACGCCTATATTGAAGGTTACCTGGTGACGTCCGAACCAAGCCGAGCTGCCGCTATTCAGGTGCGTGAGCTGGCCCGTAAGCATGGTGTGAAAGTCGCCATGACCCTCTCTGACCCAGCGATGGTTCAGTTCTTTAAAGAGGGTGTTCAGGAAATGGTCGGCGACGGTGTCGATCTGCTGTTCTGCAATGAGCAGGAAGCAAAGCTATTCGCCGACACCGACGATCTGGAAACAGCCATCGAAGCCATCAAAAAAGTCGCCAATACCTTCGCCATCACACTGGGGCCAAAAGGCGCCCTCGCATGGGACGGCGACACACTGCACGAGATTGCGCCCAACTCAGTGACTGCAGTCGACAGTAACGGAGCCGGTGACATGTTCGCAGGTGCCTTCCTGTACGCTATTACCCATGGCTATGATTTCGCAGCAGCAGGTCGCCTTGCCAGCGCGGCGTCGGCGCAAGTCGTCAGTCAATTCGGGCCACGCCTGGAAGCTGAGCAGCATGCTCCGCTGAAGGACGTTTTGTAACCCACCACACGATAAGCGTAAGCTCGCGCCCAGTATGATGGGCGTGGGCAATCTCCTCTTTATAACACCGGACCAAGTTTTTCCTGAGGTTTGTCATTTATGTGCAAAGCAATGTGTCACATCAGGACTAATTGGTTTACTTATGTAAGTTTTTGAAATAGATTCCACACCTAATTTTCACTTATTCAGGAACGACAAGTGTCGCTGCTGGATTGCAGTGTTTCATTAAAACGGAGAATCTAGAATGAGCAATCAAAAGCTACCCTTCGCTGGCAGCCTACTCGCAGCCGCTATCGCGCTTACTGGCTGCGGCGGCAGCAGTGGTGGTTCAACACCTTCAGGCCTTGCTAACAACGATGAAGGCACAGCTGTAATTAGTGCCAAAGGTGGCAACGGCCTGCTTGAAGGTGGCGGGGGTGGAGAAGTAGGTATCTCCAAAAGCTATGGAGCCGGCGAGCTTAAAGTTGCTCTGAGAGGAACACCAGATGCTGACTACGAGCTACCAGGCTTCACTCCAAGCATCGGTACAAATGGTCTTGCGGTCGCGACTGACACTGTAATCTACTCCATCGACTTTTACGATGGTGAAGAAAACGTTCTTACTTCTGGCACCCCATACTTCAGCGGGAACATGATTTATATCTACGACGGTGCTGTTGATTCAGACGAAGACCTCTACCTTCGCAAAACCAGCACCCAGGTTACAGGCATTGAAATATTTGCTGGTGCAACACTTACCATCGCGTCAAACAATAGCTCTTTTGATCTTTTCTTAACGAATGACCTGATCAACAACGGTACTTTTACGACTGCAAACCTCCCTGCAGAAGAAGAGACCAGTACACGTCCAAATGTCGAAGTATACTGTAACGGCTTTACAGGCTCCGGCGTTGTTGAAATGTCTGGATTCAGTAACGACTACCCGAATGGTCGCGATTTCAGAGTTTACGCTGACTACGTAGCATACAGCGGTACGATCAATGCTAACGGACTCGATACCGACGATGCTGGCGCCGAAGGTTCTGTTCCTGGTGGTGAAGGTGGTTACGTCCAACTAAACGGCGATTACTTCCTGGAGAATACCGGTTCAATCAACGCTGAGGGTGGCGATAGCATCGACTCCTATGCAGGTGAAGGTGGCGATATATACCTCTACAGCGATTACCTGTTGGCCAACTCCGGTGCATTGTCGATTAACGGTGGTACGGGCGTTCAGGCTGAAAGATACAGCGCAAGTGATGTTCGACTTCGTGCTTATCACACGTTGGTCAATACCGGTAATATCAGTGCAGCGGGGAGCTCAGCTGTTGAAAGCGAGGGTATGCCTGGTTCTCGCGGTGGTAATGGCGGCAGAGTCTCATTACAGCTATATCTTGATGGTGGTGAGGGTGCATCGCTGGCTGAAGACCCTAAACTGATCAACACCGGCAACCTGAACAGCAACGGCGGTGCTCCCGCAGGTTCATATGCAGGTGGCGAAGGCGGAAATATCAGCATTTATGTATCTGAGTCTGAATACGGTGCTGAGGGTACGGCTCACCCTGCAATGGTGGCTATCTCGGGTAGCTTAACTGCCGATGGTTATTCATCAGATGCCGTTGAAATTGGTGGTGAAGGCGGCAGTATTTATATCGGCCAGGACAGCACCGTTATCTCGGAAGTAGACACACAGATCGTTGGCTACACAGAGATCAACACATCGGGTGGCTCTAGTGGTGCAGAAGGCGGATACGCTGGCGGAGTAGATGTATCCTCCTATTCCAACTACGAAGACGACGACGCACTGATATACGCCCCAGCAAGCCCGATTGTGATTTCAGATACCGCTATCATTGCTTCAGGCGGTAGTGCTACGTATGAAGAAACTACTGCTGACGAGTTCGGAATTGAGTCTGGTAACGGTGGCTATGGTGGCTATGTATACCTTGCCAGCGATGCTACAGTACCAGCGCTCCAGGCTGAGATTGTCGACGCAACCGTCGAATACACGGGAACAATCAGCGTCGATGGCGGTAATGCTTCTGGGTTCGAAGCGTTTGATGGTTCAACCGGTGCGTCTGGTGGTACTGTATCCGCATACGGAACACATGGCGCATCCCTTGAAGGTACACTGACAGCGAATGGGGGTTCTGCAAGCTCCACCGGTCGCGACGAAGCGAATGAAGACGGGCAAACCTACTTCTACGGTGCAGAAGGCGGATCTCTCTTCGTTAACGCCCCTAGCGGTGACGTTGATGTCGACGCTTCGGTTAGCCTGAACGCAGGTAATGCGGCTAATTACGCGATGAACGGCGGTTCCATTGGGCTATTTGCATCAGGAAGTACCCGACTGGAAGGTTCTGTAAGCTCTACTGGCGGTAACGCAGATGCGAGCCTGTTCGGCTCTGTCGGTGGTTTCGGAGGTCAGATTTATATGCTGAGCATCTCTGAGGATTACCGTAGCACTGACGATCTGACCCTCACAGGTGGCACCGGTGATTCCGCAGGCACAAGCGGCGGATTGGCGCACGGTGCTGAATGTGAAACAGGCAATTGTGCAAACCAAAGCATATCTTACTACGGCATGCCGCGGTAAGTAGTTAATATGCGATGAATAAAGGGGGAGGAGACTCCCCCTTTTTTTTGGAAGATCATAATGCTTAACCGATATACCCTATTTCTTCTTCTGGCAGTATCAACGAACAACGTTTTCGCGGCCGATGTCCTTAAGATAGCCCCCGACAACCAGGGCGTTATCATCCTCGAAGACTCTCCAGCGGTTCTGAATTTATTAACAGAGCTAAATGAGGGAACACACCTTACGATAACAGCAAGCAGTGACATAAAATCTTCAATCGTTATTGATAAGGGTACCTATACACTCGATTCCGTCATTCGGATCCTGGATTCCCAATACAGCACAATTAAGGGCTTCGATAGTAATGGGATGCTAAAATCGATAGGCGTTATACCTCTAGGTAAACCTACTATCGCCTCAACTCTAAAACCAGTACGAGAGCTACTGGAGGCCAGATCGCAAACTCCAGCAGCGATAAAAACGACACCATCAGGTTTAGACACGCAAGAAGTACCAGAGCATATTGATATCCACAATATGACGAGAGAAGACTGGCGTAGCCTTTCATCTCAGGAAGCCGCCACTGTAAAACGGAAGTTGGTGGAACACAGGAACGATGAAGTTCGAAAACGCGAGAAAGCAGAGAGACAAAAAGCAGACCGGGAGTTTATGAACTCCCTCGAAGAGGTACGCAAGTCAAATCCTGAGTTCTACGAGGTTTTATTGGATAGACACAAAAAACGTATTCAAAGAATTCGGGCTGAACGCAATGATTGATATACCCTCTGGCCCAGAAGCAGCGGCATTAGCTTTACAGTTTAAGCTCCAACAAAGCGAAAAATGGCCGAGGCATCAAAGAAAAGCGGCACAAGACAAGTGCCTTAGTAATATTCTCAGTCATGCAATCCAAACGGTACCCTATTACAACGAACACCCTGATATCAAAGCAATGGGGGCAAACCTGAATTGGAACAAAATACCAATCCTGACCAGAGAAAAGCTTCAGCAGAATACAGAGAGGCTTCTCAGTACGGCCCCGCCTAAGAGCCATGGAAGAGCTTATGAGTTCAGGAGTTCAGGTTCGACTGGCCGCCCTGTAAAAGCTTTTTCATCTGATTATGCCCAGATGTTCTGGCGTGCTTTTACGGCACGAGACCATATTTGGTCAAATAGAAATATGTCAGGCAAGATTGCAACGATCAAATACCACGATCCAGAAAAATTACGTTACCCTGGGGCTCATCAATCAGGATGGGGCCCATCAACCAATGCTCTGGGATATGCAGGCCAATTAATAGCATTAAATAGCTGTGAAGCCGTAGAGAAACAATATCAGTGGCTGTGCGAAAACCAACCTGACTACCTGCTTACTTATCCTAGCAATCTGCAAGAGCTTGCCGCTCTTCACAAGAAAAATGGGAAACAGCTACATCTCAAAGGTATTTCAACTCTAGGCGAAAATTTGTCTTCAGAGACGAGGGTGCTGGCTAGAGAGACTTTTCGATGCCGAGTAAGCGATATGTACAGTTCGCAGGAGGTAGGCTACATCGCGCTTCAATGCCCGAAGCACGACCACTACCACATCCAGCAAGAGAGCTGCATGGTCGAAATTCTGGACGACAATAACCAGCCATGCCCACCAGGCACCATGGGCCGCGTAGTAGTCACCACGCTCCAGAACTACATTATGCCCCTAATCCGCTATGAAATAGGTGACTACGCCGTTCCAGGGGAAGGCTGCGACTGCGGTATTACTTTGCCGGTTATTAAACATATCGCTGGTCGAACCCGAAATCTTCTGACCTATCCCGACGGTCGCAAAACCTGGCCCTCATATAATCCGATGGCGTTGATGGAAATATTTCCTTTATCACGTTTTCAGCTTGAACAAACTGCGGTCAATGACATTACCTTCCGCGTGATGACTGAAGCAGAGATTTCATCAGACGATAAGCAGCAAGCCATTAAGATAATTCAGGATGCCATGCAGCACCCATTTAATATCACGGTAGAGAAAGCAGACGATCTCCCGCGCTCAGCCGGTGGTAAATACGAAGAGTTTAAATCGGTACTTTAACTATGTTTTCACCGGAAGATTACGCCTCTATTTTTAATGCTCGTGCCGACGCCTATCACGAAGCCATGCGGCGTTGGCCCGACGCAAGAAATACCGAGTTCACCACCTTGTTTAAAGGTATGTCTCTGAAAAAAGGGATGCACATCATTGATGTACCTTCCGGTGGCGGATATCTGGCTCGATACCTGCCCGACGATGTCAGCCTGCACCACCTTGAAACCAGCGAGCTATTTGCACGCCTGTTCAAAGAAGAAGCACACTCCGGAAGCAAACACCCGCTTACGCTCTGTGAACTTGAAAGACTGCCAGAACAGGATAACTCGACCGACCTCGCCTGCAGCCTCGCCGGCTTGCATCACATTGAAGATAAAACGCCATTATTCAAAGAGTTGTTCAGGATACTTAAGCCCGGAGGCTGGGCCAGAATAGCGGATGCACACTCAGAGTCTGCCACCGCTGCGTTTCTGGACGGCTGGATGGGAAACCACAACAGCATGGGACATCACGGCTGGTATCTGAACGAGGACACGCTGAGCAGCCTACGGGAAACAGGTTTCACCGACATCACTGCCGTCAATGAAGAGTACCACTGGGTTTTTAACTCTGAACATGAGGCCGCCGCCTACTGCAAACGCTTGTTCGGCATTGATCTGGCCAGCACCGAAGAAACCGAAGCTGCCATTCGGGAGCTACTCGGTTTCGACACCCTGGAGAGCAATCTCATTGGTATGCGCTGGTCCCTGTACTACCTGTCTGCTCGTAAGCCCTGAGCAAAGGTTATGAAGCTGGCTGCTCAGAATCCAGCCAGATTGAAAGCGCCCCTGTGGCTATGCGGGTCAGAGCATCTTTCCCGCAAACTTCCCACAAAGTTATCCACAGATACTGTGGAATACCCACAGGACAAAAGAGATCAATTCTTAAACAGGTTTTTACTAAAAACCTATATATTTCATCGCCTTATAGTGTTTTTTTAAGAGAACGACAGAATTACATCGCGTCAACACAAAATATTCTGAAATCTTGGGCTTGACTTATCCACATCGCGCAAAGAATCACCAGAAGTGAGTTCCTGCTCACGCGCCAGCAAGCGTTCTTTCAGTTCTGTTCCCCAGCGGTAACCGCCCAAAGAACCATCCGAACGGACGACCCGATGACACGGAATCAATATCCCCAACTTGTTAGTGCCACAGGCATTAGCCACCGCGCGAACAGCGCCCGGCTGACCAATACCCTCGGCCACCTCGGCGTATGTCCGGGTCTGGCCTACAGGAATCGTTTGCAGATATCGCCACACCCGGCACTGAAATTCCGTGCCCAACATATGCAGCGGGGTTTTCAATGTTCGCTTGGGCGACTCCACCGACTGAAGCACATCATTGAGAACATGTGCGGCCCGCTTTTCAGAGGTAAGTGTGATGTTGGGGAACAGATGCAGCAACTCATCCAGGAGTTCTGTACGACAGTCTCCGGGGAGCACAGCAAAAAGTTCTCCATCACACACGGCCGCTGCAATAACGCCGTACGAGGAAAGCCCAAAGGCGACATCTAATGAAGGAATATATTTACCGGGCATAAATCAGTTTAGGTTAACGTTTCTGTAACCTTATCAGGTGAGGAAGAAGCTGTACGAAGAAACAGAAGAAAGCACAGGAATGTCCGGTTTGAAGACGCTTTAGAGCGCGCCTTCTGCTCAGAAAGTTAGTCAGCAAGTAGCAAAACCGGACATGTGTTCACAATGCGGAATGGCAATGTCAGGGCGAACGTCAGCTCAGCCCTGAATCGTATAGCGAATCACCTCGACCACCTGCTCTGGTGTTGTCGCCCATCCCATGGCAGCGGCATCCACCTCTTTCAGCGGGTGAACGATGTCTTCGCCATGCAATGTTACGTAAGGCTTACCCAGCGCGGCGCAGAAACCGGCATCAAAGGCCGCATTCCATTGCTTGTACTTGTCGCCAAAACGGATCACTGCCATATCGCAATTCTCAATTAAGGTTTTAATACGGATCGCGTTAATCTTCGCCGATTTATGATCACGCCAGAAACCTTCACACTGAGGCCCAAGCACATCGCCCGCAGCATCGCTGGAGTCGTGATCGGTATTCGCTGAAGAAAAACTCACCGGCAGATCCAGTGCCTCACATCCCTTAATGATCTGTTCGCGCCAGTCGGTGTGAATTTCGCCTGACAGATAAATATTCCAGTGCATACTCTCTCTCGCTATCGGTTATAAAACGGGCTGTAACATCGGATACAGAAGCCGCTATTATGCCTGACTGACACTATGATTCGAGGTCCGGCTGCTGTGATCCGCTTTGCACTGACGATTCTTTGCCTGCTCCTGCCCTCTCTGAGCAATGCAGACTTGTTGCGCATCGCCGTGGCGTCAAACTTTACGCACACGCTTAACACACTGCTCCCTGAGTTTGAAAATGACACCGGACATGACGTGGAGATCAGCAGCGCCTCATCCGGCAAGCTCTATGCTCAGATTCTTCACGGCGCCCCGTTTGATGTCTTCCTTTCGGCAGATACCGACAAACCACAACAGCTCGCCGAACAGTTTCCGAAGATAGAGTCGACGCTGTTCACCTACGCCACCGGCAGGCTGGTTTACTGGTGCCCGAAGGAATGTGAGTACCCACTCTCAGGGATATCAACGATGCCCGCCACGCTTGCTATCGCCAACCCACGGCTTGCCCCGTACGGGCTTGCGGCGAAACAGACCATAGAAGCACTCAAAGTCAGTACCCCAACACTGGTGACCGGCGAAAACATCGGGCAGGCTTACCGCTTCATCGAAAGTGGTCACGCACAGGCCGGATTTATTGCACTGTCGCAAGCCGTCGCAGCAAGGCTTCCTGCCAGTCAATATTGGTTGGTAGCAGAGCATCATCATGCAGCTATTCAGCAAACTGGAGCTCTGACACCCCGGGGCCTGAACAACCCCGCGGCACGCACCTTTATAGAATATCTTCGCCGCCCCGAGATACAGGCACAGATTACCCAACAGGGGTATGCTTCGCTCTATGACTGATTTTCTTCTGACACCGGCCGATATCGAAGCACTCTGGCTGACATTCAAACTGGCGAGCGTAGTAACCCTTCTGCTTCTCGTCATCAGTACACCGCTGGCACTCTGGCTAAGCAGCGGACACAGTGGCAGCCATCGAATGGGAACGCATCGCTTAAAAGGCATGGTGCAGGCTATGATTGCCCTGCCATTAGTCCTGCCACCGACGGTATTGGGCTTCTACCTCTTAATCGCATTCAGCCCCACCAGCGGGCCCGGACAATTTCTTCATGGTATTGGGCTTGGATCGCTCGCCTTCAGCTTCACCGGGCTGGTGATCGCATCTATGATCTACTCCCTGCCCTTTGTGGTGCAGCCACTAGTGAATGCATTCAACGCCATCGGCGTGCGCCAGACTGAAGCGGCGGCAACACTCGGCGCCGGCCGCTGGGATACCTTTCGCTACATTACCTTGCCATTGGCACGCCCCGGATTTATCACCGCAGGCGTGCTGGGTTTTGCTCACACCGTGGGTGAGTTTGGCGTGGTGCTGATGATCGGCGGCAATATTGCGGGTGAAACCCGTGTTGCTTCTGTCCAGATCTACGACCATGTAGAAGCACTTGCTTACCCACAGGCCCATGCCCTGTCTGCCATACTGCTGGTGTTCTCCTTCGCGGTACTGCTATGGATCTATGCCCGGCGCACCGGCGCAACAGGAACGTCGGGGGCGAAAGGATGGCTGTAAGCGAACTTTCCTTACGTATCAGAGTCGGCCTCGAAGACTTTGAACTCAATGCCGATCTCGCTCTGCCAGGCAAGGGCGTAAGTGTGATTTTCGGGCCATCGGGCTCTGGCAAAACGACATTACTGCGGGCCATAGCGGGGCTTCAGATCAGCGAGGGTGAAATCTGGTTCAACGGCGACTGCTGGCAAGGCAGCGGCGAGCACCGCAAAACATCAGAACGCCCACTGGCGTATGTCTTTCAGGAAGCCAGCCTGTTTCCGCATATGACCGTGGCAGCAAACTTCGATTTTGCCGAGCGTTATGCACTGCACGCCGACACACCCTCGTTACGTGATGACTTGATTACCTTGTTCGACATCCGTCATACCCTGTCGCGTAAGCCCGATCGCTTATCCGGCGGCGAACGCCAACGTGCCGCCATCGTCAGAGCCTTGCTACGCCAGCCAGATATTCTATTGATGGATGAGCCACTGGCCTCGCTCGATGATGCACGCAAGCAAGAGATTCTTCCGTATCTTGAACGGCTGAAAAGCGAATTCGAGCTGCCCATCATTTATGTGACACACTCCGCCTACGAAGCGGCACGCCTTGGCGACTACATCGTTGCACTGGATAAAGGCAAGGTGGTCAGCCAGGGCACACTTTACGACGTGATCGGCGATCCGGAATTTCCGGGAGATATCAGCCGCGAAGCCGGTACCGTGGTCACCGGGACCGTCGACAGCATCGACGATCAATGGCACCTCGCACAAATCAGAACCGGCAGCTCAACGCATATCAATGTTCCTGCAAATAACCTGACTCCCGGCGACTCTGTTCGCCTGTGGATACGCGCCAGTGACATCAGCCTCAGCCACCAACCGTTAACAGACAACAGCATCAGCAATAGCCTGCTGTGCCAGATTGAAGATATCCGTCACGACCCCAACCCGGCATTGATGATCGTCAAATTACGAACTGAGAGCATGGAACTCATCACCCGGATCACCCGACAGTCCGCCAGCCAGCTAGCGCTTAAGCCCAAGATGCCGATTTACGCACACATCAAAACCGCCGCACTGATCTGACCACCACAGACTCCGCGGCGGGAGTAGAGCCCTGATAAAAAACCATATACAATGCAGCCACTTACAGAGACCTGTTCACTGTAAACCGCCCGTAGCTCAGCTGGATAGAGCGCTGCCCTCCGGAGGCAGAGGTCGCAGATTCGAATTCTGCCGGGCGGGCCATCAGTGTAAGGCCTGCCAAGTAAGTGACCACTTACAAAATCTTAGCTGTGCCCTAAATGTGCCCGATTTGTGCCCAAGCAAAAAATGACATTTCACTGCTATCTTAATTTTTGACCTCTACCCTACAAAATCACAATACATTTTTACGTGTTTTGTTAATCAATCTACCAGATCTCTTTTCGGGGGGGGGGAATCGGTGTAAAAGCTTCGAATAGATGAGCGCGAAACCATCGGCGACGCTCAACTTGACGAAACTCGTTCAAGACAAACCGATAGTCACACGAGCCAAGACGATCACCACAACCACATGGACAAGGTAATTTATTTGCCTCACGCTTGCGCAAACCTAACGCTTTCAGAGCCCGTAGAACTGATGCTTTACCATTGACATTGAACAACTGAGAATAATCATCAATCAGGCCTTTCTCACCATGGTCCAGTTCGCCATATGGAAAGTTGCCAAATTCAACCCGATGGGACACCGAATAAAGAAACCTGACAACAATCTTTTCGAAAAAGGTTGTCAATGACGAGTCGGTTTTTAAAATTGACTTAATTTTCAGGTCTGAGCCAAGACAAAATGATCCATCAGAGTAAGTATGGAAGTCCTG
>NZ_DFQB01000043.1:16759-20145 GCF_002377545.1 Thalassolituus sp. UBA3500
AATCCTTAGAGAAAATGTTCGCTCAATAAACCGACTTCCAGCTAGCTGTGCTTTTAACTGATACTCTCCCTGCAACTCAATCTTATCTGCATGGACATCTACTAATCTAATGTTCGGATAGGCCGAGAGAAAAGCCTCTAGGCCTACAGCCTTCCAGTGCTTCATCTATTGCTTAAACCATGGCTTTGGGTCAGATGATTGAATTGCGAACGTTGGTTTTGTTGTTACCGCAGGAATACCCAAGAGACGTGCTACCGAACTTGAATCAAGCTTCAGATCCAAACCATTTTGCGCCGCATTTACTATTCGTTGCGTATCATCACTTGAACAAAGAGCACTAAAATCAGCTCTAGCTTGATATAGCCATTTATAAAAATTTTCTTGCAATCGGTATTGAGCAGATTTTTCGTCATACCACTTGTCTGCAAAATCTTCGGCTGGATTGACTGGATTCGGAATCATTGGCGCTTGTGCAGAAATATAGTCATCCATCTCGGAGAGCACCGTATTCAACGCTGAAGCCAAATCACTTTCACCTTTATATGATTTAGCAGCCAATGTAGTGATAATTACCGATATTGGCTTACTATCCTCATTATTCTTAAACATAGTGTCACGATGACGCTTCAATAATTGGATAACCTGCTGTAAGGGTGTCTTCCATTGATAATATGGCAGACTATCTATACTGGCTTTAAATCGCATTTCGCGTTCGTTTATTACTAAACGCGCGGTTTTCATGCGCGTTTCAAACCATCGAGCATATCCTTCAGGATTGCTGATACGCCAGTTTTCATTCACAACTGCATAAGTGGAATCTGTGTTGTCGGTAATCGAAACTGCAAGCTGAGACACGCTTTGAGCCAAGTTTTCATCAAACTTAGAGTTTTCGACCATCCGCTTTTTCAAAAGGCCTCTTCCTGTATCACTCTCTGGCACACACGGAACTATATCCATGTGAAAGCTAAGCCCATCGGCATACTCTAAGCGCCAACAGCGTTTTTTCTCGACTAGCTCTTCCTTAATGCCTCTGGCGTTTCGATAAAGCTCTAATTCATGACCGACTAGGTGCTTTAATTGCTTTTGAGTGATGGACGTTTTATCCAGGCCACGCCGAAGATTGCAACCCATGTCTAGGTCATACTGTTCTTCTGAATCGGGCCTAATCGCCGTACCTAGACGAAAGGAACCTTGAGAAAACACGTGGGGATCAAAATTCACGCATGTTGACTCTGGGCGATGTAACCAATCACCTAGATCCTTATAGCGTTTTTCAGCCTTTTCATAAGCACTGTCTGGTAGTTCAATTTTTTCCAGAATTGTGTTTAGAACATCGTTACTTTTAGTATTACTCATGGAGATCTCCTCGAAGCTCGACTGCCATTACAAATTGTTGTGTTTTTATGTCGTGGTCATAAATAAGCCATGGCATATCAGCCTTAGGCATTCTGGCCCGTCCTAATTCGACGGCACACGATACTGGCATCACAGGAAAAATTTGCAGTGGAGTCGCATCGCCGTGTGTATTCTTGATTTCAACAATCAGTTTTCTTATGCACTTCCTGAACAAGGAGAGCTGCTGCTTTGACTGCATGAAATCATTATGAGGGTGCTTGATAGTCACTTCCCAAATCGATGTATCTGGCCCTATAACCCGAGTAATTCGCTCATGCGACACATGGTCACTCAAAGAAAGTACCAGGGCTGGCTTTCCCTCCATATTTTGAGGTCTGTTGATGATGTACTCAAAATCATCTGAACAGTCTTGCCAAAACCAGCCTTTAGGCTCTCGATGCAGCTGATAAGTCTCGACATCAATTTTGTCGGTGAGCAAAGCGCCAAGTTTTATTAACAATGGTTGAGGAGCTAACGCGAACAATGAAAAATGCTTACAAGAATCCTCTTCGATGATCGATGAAATTTTACTTTGAAAACGCTTCGTTAGGTGTTGCGACTCTGCTTGCCAATATTGTTCAGAGTGATCTTTCAGCTCTGATACCATGGATAGTGTCACTGGCTTTTCAGTTGCCGGATACCAATTCGGAAACATTGCCTCAACACAACCGTGATAATTCATCGGTGATCTTTCGGTTCCAATATTGGCACCATATAAGACAACATTTGATTTGCGATCAGGAGCAATGCCTGTGAGGATTTCTATTCGTTGCTCATGCTGCATTTTCCAACTAATCAAGAGGTCGGCTGGATACCTATCTTCGCTGCCTTTCTGGTCAATTTTTTTGTGACAGTCATAGCACATCAACATGAGGTTGCTGACGTCATTCAAGCTGGTTGGCTTAGTTTTAAAGAGTCCCCAACCACGAGGCCCATTCTCAGAAAATGCGTAAATATGAGCATTTTGAGAGACATTGACCGATTCCTGAGTCACCGCTGATTTGTATAGCAATTTATTACACCCGCTAAACTGACAACGAGCAGCGGCACGAGCCCAAAGTTCTCGCTCAACTTTACGGTCTATGGGTCTTGTGACTTTAGCGACCATTCAAAACTCCTATAGTTTACCAATTAAAGGAAGTGAGCGCGGTGTTGTCGCATCACAGAGCAAATGGCTGACATAAGCACATCCAGCGATTAGCCCCAGCCCGCGAAGACACTTATCAATTGCCTCTTCCGGTTGCCACTCATACAAATGTTTGAGACCAACACCTAGTGCAGTTAACACCAATAGACTGTGGCAAAACTGGCGATGGTGAGGGTTACCCAAAGAGGGTTCCAAAATATCTGGAAGCTTGCCAAATAGAGAGCCAACCGTAATGGCAGTTACAGGATGGTGACTGACCGCTTGTTTTTTGTTGTCCGCCAGGGCAACGGTTAAACCAACCGCAGCCCCGACGACCAAATGGGTTTTACCATTAGCCAAACTATTTCTCCTTCCTGACATCTTTAAAAGGTGTTTTGTCGGATGTCTTTATATCCATGAATCGACCAGTATCAGCATCTCGCTTTACCCAATGTCCGCTTGGCGTCTGAGTCTGAGATCTACCTTTAACGGCACCGTTTCTGTGTCCGTCACCTGATGGGGGATTTGTAGCCATATAGCCTCCTATTCTGCTTAAATTAATCACATTTATCAGATATTAATAAAAAAGATCCAAAGGATCTGATCAAACAATAAACTTCAATTCTGATTAACGCAATCAGATTAACCAGAAAATCAAAAAAAACTACAAAATTGATCGGTAGACAAATTCCAGTCCACCTGACTCTGCCACTTCTTTTTGACCTAACACAAGACCTGTAGCATGAAGCTTCTTCAATCGACCACTGGCATTCTGTGCTGAAATGTCAAAGTGCTTAGATACATGTGACGAAGTCACTGTCTTTTTTGCAATAACAAAATCTAGAAGCTCTTTGACAGTCGCACT
>NZ_DFQB01000001.1:0-23590 GCF_002377545.1 Thalassolituus sp. UBA3500
CGAGTTAGGGTCGTAACCGGGATTACTGTACAGCGTGAGAATACCGCCGGTTTCTACTTCAATGGCAACGACCGCACCACGACGCCCCTCAAGCAACTCTGCCGCGAGTAACTGAAGTCGGCTGTCGAGGTGCAGCGTCAGGTCTGTACCGGGCCTCGGGCTCTCTCGTTGCATCGTTCGCAACAGGCGTCCACGCGCGTTGGTCTCGATACGCTCGTAACCTACGTCGCCATGAAGAATATCTTCGTAGCGTCTTTCGATACCGGTTTTACCGATGTGAGAGGTGGCGCTGTAGCGCCGCTGACTGTCTTCGTCTTGTTCGATACGCTCCTGGTCACGCTGGTTAATCCGGCCTACGTATCCGAGCACATGTGCAAACGCATCGCCGTGCGGGTAATGGCGTATCAGCTGTGCTTCAACGTCGACGCCGGGCAGGTAGAAACGGTTTACCATGACGGCTGCAATTTCTTCTGCACTCAGTCTCTGACGCAGAACAACGGGTTCATAAGGTCGGCGCCGATAGCTTGAGCGCTTTTCAAATTGCTCAAGATCGCGCTCAGAGACGCCGACCAGCTCGTCCAGAAAGGCGAGGGTCTCTTCGAGGTTGTCTACTTTTTCGGGGACGAGAGTCAGGCTGTAAGCAGGAATATTTTCAGCGAGCAGAACACCATTGCGGTCATAAATTAAACCTCTGTTAGGTGCGATAGGGCGTATCTTTACCCGGTTGTTTTCTGACAGGTCCTGATATTTTTCGTGCAGCGTAACCTGAAGATAGGTCATTCGCCATGCGAGTGTAAGCAGTGCAGATATAACAAGAACAGCAGCGACGATGGCGCGTGCGCGGAAGAGTCTGCGCTCGTAGGCCTTATCCCTGATCGACTGTTCCCACATACTCCAGCCTTATTTGTGGTACGGGTGACCCTGGAGAATCGTCCAGGCGCGATAAATCTGTTCTGACAGTAACACTCTGACCAGCGGGTGGGGCAGCGTCAGTGGCGACAACGACCAGCGTTGTTTGGCCAGTCGCAAAACCTCGTCTGTCATACCGTCGGGGCCACCGACCAGCAGAGCGACATCACCGCCCTGACTGCGCCATCCTTCCAGCTCTTCTGATAGCCGCTCGGTCGACCAGGGTTTGCCCTCTACGGCCAGTGCTACGACGTGCTCGCCAGGGCGGATCGCTTTCTTTAAGGCATCAGCTTCCTGCTGCATGGCTTTATCCGTGCTGGCGTTCTTGCCACGATGGCCAGGAGAAATTTCGACCAGTTCGAGACTGCAGTCGCGAGGCAAGCGCCGTGCGTATTCCTGATATCCCTGTTCTACCCACGCAGGCATCTTATTGCCAACGGCGAGCAGCCGTATTTTCATGCGTCTTTCTGTCCGGCGTCGGGTGTTTCTCCCCAGAGGCGTTCAAGATCGTAGAAGTGACGAGCCTGTTCAGTCATGACATGCACGACGACATCAATGAGGTCGATGAGTACCCAGTCGGCTGCAGAGCGGCCTTCGGTGCCGTTCGGTTTCAGGCCTGCATGTTTCGCTTTTTCTTCGACATTGCCTGCAACGGCAGTGACGTGGCGGTTAGAGGTACCGTTGGCGATGATCATCCAATCGGTGACGGACGTGCGGCCACGTACGTCCAGCACAGTGATGTTATGTGCTTTCATGTCTTCCAGAGCGTCGATGACGAGCTCTTTGATTTGCTCAGTTTGCATGCAGACCTGTCGGTAAAGTTATCGGTACAGTTGGTGTTCTTTTATGTATTCCAACACCGGGTGGGGTGTCAGAAAGGCGATATTGTCGCCTTGCTTGAGTGCCTGACGCAAGTCGGATGCGGATATATCCAGCTCTGGCCAGGCCTGATGACAGACTGCTCCGTGTTGAGTCTCGTGTAAGCTATTGAGTGAACAGTGGTTTTTATCGAAAATCTGACCGAGCCAGCCATCCTTGCGGGCCTCATCGCCCGGACGTGAAATCACCAGAACATTGGCCTTAGAAAGGATGTCTTCAGGCGATTTCCAACGATCAAAGCCATTCCATGCATCCGTGCCCATCACCCAGGTGAGGTTCGCTTGCGGGTACTGAGTCTTGAGCAGTGCGACAGTGCGCGCTGAGTAACTCGTGTCTTCCTGACTCAATTCGATATCACTCGGCTCGATACCGTCGAGTTCTGCCGCGGCGAGTTCAAGCATGCACAGGCGTTGTTCGGCTGTGGCAGCGGGTTGTTCACGATGCGGCGGCACACAGTTAGGAATAAGCAGCACCTGATCGAAGCCAGCTTCGCGCAGGCGCACCGCAATGCGCAGGTGCCCGATATGGACGGGATCGAATGTCCCGCCCAGTATGGCAATGGAAGAGGCTTTATTTACGGACTTCACCGTTGCCCAACACTACGTATTTCTGAGAAGTCAGGCCATCCAGGCCGACGGGGCCACGGGCGTGGATTTTGTCGGTGGAAATACCAATTTCTGCACCCAGACCGTATTCGAAGCCATCTGCGAAGCGGGTCGATGCATTGACCATGACGGATGAGCTGTCTACTTCGGTCAGGAACTGGCGGGCCAGAGTGTAGTTTTCACTGATGATGCTGTCGGTATGGTGAGAGCCATAGGTATTGATATGGTCAATGGCTTCGTCCATATCTTCGACAATTTTTACGGCGAGAATGGGCGCCAGGTATTCTTCGTGCCAATCTGCTTCGGTCGCGGCAACCATGTCAGAAACGATATCGCGTGCCTTATCACAGCCACGTAATTCAACCCCGAG
This sequence comes from Thalassolituus sp. UBA3500, assembly GCF_002377545.1. Lineage (NCBI taxonomy): Bacteria > Pseudomonadati > Pseudomonadota > Gammaproteobacteria > Oceanospirillales > Oceanospirillaceae > Thalassolituus > Thalassolituus sp. UBA3500. Next base: position 2,764 of record NZ_DFQB01000001.1, read on the forward strand.
CTGTTCATACGCGTCGGCCAGCTCCGGCAGAATCGTGCCCGCGATGCCAGCATGCACCAGCAGCGTCTCCATGGTATTGCAGGTGCCGTAGCGGTGCGTTTTCGAGTTGATCGCAATATTAATTGCTTTGCTGCGATCGGCCTCACGGTCGATATAAACGTGACAGATACCATCAAGATGTTTGATGACGGCAACGCGCGCATCGCGGCTGATGCGTTCGATCAGGCCTTTGCCGCCACGCGGTACAATGACGTCGACATATTCGGGCATCGTGATCAGTTGACCAACCGCTTCGCGGTCTGTGGTCTCGACGACCTGAACGCAGGCTTCTGGCAGCCCTACGGCTTTCAGAGCGGTAGTGATGCATTCAGCCAGTGCCTTGTTCGACGCAATGGCCTCAGAACCCCCACGCAGAATCGCGGCATTGCCTGATTTCAGGCACAGGCTGGCGGCTTCGATCGTTACGTTCGGGCGACTCTCATAAATAATACCGATCACACCGAGAGGAACGCGCATCTTACCAATCTGGATACCGCTCGGGCGGTATTTCATGTCGGTAATCTCACCCACAGGGTCGGGCAGTGCAGCGACCTGTTGCAGGCCTTCAATCATGGTATCGATGCGTGCGTCTGTGAGTTCAAGGCGATCCAGCAATGCTGCATCGAGGCCGTTTTCTGCACCACGGGCCATGTCTTCTGCATTCGCGGCACGCAGTGTATCGCGGCTGTTGCTGATTTCGTCAGCAATGGCGAGCAGTGCGCGGTTTTTGTCATTGGTGGACGCCCGGGCCATGGCGCGGGATGCAGCGCGGGCCTGCTGGCCAAGGGTCTGCATATAGTCAGCAACGTTCATCTGGAACACCTTAAAACGGAAAGTCTGTAAGTCAGAGTGTGCGATAGTATACACGAACTACTACACTGTTTAGCGGAGGCCGAGAGGTCAGAGTTTGTCAGGAACCCGTTATTCATGGAAAAAGCACGCTTTCACAGTCTGGTAGTGCTGCAGGTCAAAGTTATTTATTGCCTCTTTGCGGCACTGGCGTTGAGTATTATCGCCGTGCTGGATCTGGTTGAGGCACGCACAGTATTCGCGGCGGTCGCTGCCGGATTTGCTCTTGCTCTGTTGTTGTATGCACTGATTCTTCTGTTGCGAGGTCAGCAGCGATCATCGCCCGTGACCGAATGGTTGATGATTTTTGGGTTGTGTCTGTTTACTTTGTTCGGCATGCAGCGCAGTGAAGACGTGGTGCACTGGGTGTACTTCGTGCCGGGTTACATCTATTTCATGTTTCCTTTTCATGTTGCCAGCTATTTTGCGCTGATTTACAGCACCGCGATGGTGTTGATGGTGATCAGTGAATTCGACAGTTACCTGCGGTTGCAGATTTTGTTTACCTACGGCGCCTGTTACGCCTTTGCGGTTATGTATGCGTTGATCAATGACCGACACAACCACGGGCTGAGCGCTATTGTGAATACCGATCCGGTGACGCAGGTGTATAACCAGTATCAGCTGGGCCTCGACCTGTCGAAGGAGATGACTCGGGCCGATCGTCAGATAGATCTTCTTAGTCTCGTCGGTATTGCGGTACCAACCAGCTGGCAGGTGTTAAAAACCGAGGAGTATGAGAGCCGCCTCAGTTATCTGACCAAGCGCCTGAAGCGATGTCTGCGGCGATTCGATACCTGTTACCGGCTTGATTCCGATGTGTTCGTTGTTTTGCTTCCACACAGCACTCAAAACGTAGTGGAAGCCTTGTGTGAAAACCTCATGGATGATCTTGAGGGCAGTGGTCGGTTCGAGGGGCTTGCTGACATCAGGCTGCATCGTGATGTCTACAGGCCGGAAGATGATGTCGATGTATTGATCGAACGGATAGAGAGAAAGCTCAATGATCAGCTTTAATACGCCGCCTCAGGAGCAACTGTTGCCCCGCTTGCAGGTGATTGTTTATTCGCTGGTGGCCTTTGCGCTGCTGTTATTGATTTACGATCAGTACCGCCAGGGTCTGTATTCATTGGTTCTGGCAAATGCGATATCGATTCCAGCGTTTCTGTTCAGCGCTGCCTACATATACATCAACCGCGATCGTGATTCGTTTCTCTGGGTGAATTACCCCTTAGTGGCAGCGCTTGCGGGGTTGGCTCTGGTGCAATTACCAAGATATCCCGACCTTATGATCCATTACCTGTTCGCGATGCCGATGTTTACGTATTTCTGTTTGCCTATGCAGCATGCGACGGTCGTTAATATTCTCGTCGCCGGTGCGATGGGCGTGATTCTCTGGGGTAAGGTGGATGTTCAGACAGCGGTGCGTTACACCACTAATTTTTCGCTGTTGGTACTGTCGACCTGGTGTTTTTCTTATCTGACGTTGTTGAAAGGGATATCGCTACAGCGTCTTGCACTCACCGATCAGGTGTCGGGTGCCTATAATCGTGAACATTTTTATCATCTGTTGGAACGTGAGCTGGCCCGAGGTGAGGCGACTCGCCAGAGTGTCAGTATGATCGGTATTGTGTTGGATGATTACCGTCAGTTGATAGATCTGCATGGCAACCGCTCTGTGGTGCAGTTTATGCCGCAGTTCGTTAAGAAAATCCGTCAGTTGATTCGTGGCGAAGACGATATTTTCAGGCTCGAAGACGACCTGATTATGCTGGTATTACCTAATTGCGGTGAAGAAGGCGCCATTGTTCTGATGGAGCGTATTAAGCGAAAAGTTCAGGAACAGTCCTGGAGGCCGTTTGCGGAGGTCTCTATCAGCATTGCTGCAGTAACGCGCAATGCCGATGAAGACAGCGAATCTATTGAAAAGCGGTTGCTCAAACGCCTGAATAAACAGCAGAAAACCAGCCTGCAGCTGGCAGCTTTCAGCGACTGATTCCCGCTTTAATGATGCGCACCAGAGTTTGAATTTTTACTTCTGGCAAGTGACTTAGCTTGCCGTAGAAGCTTGCTGGGTCATGGACTTCAACATCATCAAACCCGTCTTCCTGGAAGCCTTGTTTGATGGCTGTATCGGAAGGATAGTGCAGTGGCCATTGTCCACGAGTGAAGAGACCAACCAGTTTCTGTGCAAATTTCACGTAGCGGTAGGACGGGTGCTCGGCAAAATCAGGGTACAGATCCGTCACGTACCAGCCTTTCGGGAAGGTTTTTAATCCGCTGGCCATGCGTGACCAGACCTCACGGATCTCATCCAGTGCAAAGTAGTTCACCAGCCCTTCGGTAATAATCAGAGTGGGTTGTGTCGGATCGAGCTCACTCAGTAGTGCACCAATTGATGCTGGTCCGTCAGCGTTGAGGATGTTGCACTCGCGAACTTCGTGCCCGTCGACCAGTCCTACTTCTTCAAGAAGCGCTTTTTTCCGTGCTGCCATGCCGGGCAGGTCACCCTCAATGTAGCGTAGCTGAGGGTAGGCTTGTTTCAGGCGATAGCCTCGGGGCGAGAGACCGCAAGCAAGCTCGACTACTTGAGTGACACCCTCTTTTTCGATCAGTTCTTTTACCTGATGATCAATGACTGAGTGGCGTTGAAGCAGGAATATGTCAATGTCAGCACCCGCAAGTGCTCGTAGCAAGGCATTAACCGGGGCCAGCGTCGCATTTGCAAACTGTCCGGCGCGGGTGACAAATCCTTGGGCTGAGAGGCCGTGTTTGTACCAGATATAACCGGTGTAGTGAGCACTTACGCTGATTCGCGAGGTGTCTGTAGACGCTGACTTCATTGTAGTATCCGGGGAGTGTCGTGAGCGGGAGCCCATCGCACGCCATTCCTTATTGTTTATATTGGTGGGACGAAGGTTAACTGTATATCTAGTTAAGGCGCAATGGATTTACCAGTCAATAATCGTGCAAATGCTGTGCAAAATCGACGAATGCCTGCCTGATGGCCATGTGCAGGCCGCAAAATATGGGGTGGAGGATCTTTGGGCGAAGTAAATTTTTCTGAGTGGGGCACCGGTCTTTTGTTGTGCGCCGTGTTTATTGTTTCTCTCATCGAGTCATTGGCTGTTGTCGGCTTGCTGGTACCTGGAGTAGGCCTTTTGCTGGCGCTCACTCTGGCAGCCGCCGCGGGCGACATCCCCCTTTGGTTGTGGGTTAGCTGTGGCACGGCTGGGGCTTTTCTGGGTGATGGCATCAGCTTCCTTCTTGGGCAACGCGCTGGCCCCGCGGTTCATGGCTGGCGTTTCTTTCAGCGGCATCCGCATTGGCTGACGCGGGGGGAAGTTTTTTTTCAGCGCTGGGGGATCTGGAGCATTATGACAGGCCGCTTCATCGGGCCTATTCGTCCAGTGGTACCGCTGGTGGCGGGTGCTATGCGTATGTCACCGCGTCAGTTCTGGATCGCGAATACGATATCTTCGCCCGCTTGGGGGGTGGCGTACCTGGCAACCATGTATTGGTTGGGAGAGGCATTTCGTGATGCCTTTGATTTGCCAGTCGTCGCCGCTTTGCTGGCCACGGCAACTTGTGTTGCCTTGTTGATCAGTGTGCTGATCAACAGGCGTCATGGCTAATCAATGGTGGGCAGAGCCATCGGAGTGGCGACTGCGCTCATAGGCCAGGTCTTTCTTTAACGATCCCATCTGATATTCAAGGTCGGCGTTTTTCTGTCGTAATTCGCGGTTTTCCTGTTCGTGGGCTTTATAACGCTCAGCCATGCCGTCCAGCTCCTGCTTCGCTTCGTTAACGGCACTTTTCCAGCGCTTACCAAGAACCGATGCTGTCAGTGCGGCTCCCAATACGAAGCTGGCGATAATGGCTGCAATTAACATCATCATATGGTCCTCAGAGTCTCGTAATTGAGACTCAATGATAACGAAAACCTGATACCATGCGCACCTGAATTACTGCAGGAGAAGGTTGTGTCTATCACTCAGTTTGTTGCCAGCACCGGCGCCCGTATGCGCGTGTTTGATCTTGGACGTCGTATATCCAAAATCGGTCTGAGCGAGTTCGAAGCGATTGAGGATCTGGCGCGACCTTATCCCACACCTTACCTCCGTCATGCCTGGGTGGGTATTCTCAGCTGGAATCCGGATGAACCCGGCCAGCACAATATCTGGTTTCTGAAGCTTCCTTTAGACGAGCAGAATATTTTGCAACCGGGTCCGCGCGATCAGTTTCTTCAGCATTGGCTGCGTGTAGTGCAGCATCCGGACAAAGATCATGGCGAGGCGCCTTGTTCGTTTAAGCCTGACGGCAATCGCATGGCGTACTTTCATTCCATAGCATTGAAAACGCTGAAACAACCCGAGACCAAGTATTACGCAACGGCACGCGCTTATTTCAGTGGCGATACAGGCTGGCAGAACTGGCAACAATTGGGGCTTCAGGGCATCGCTGAAGTGGTAGCAAGGCTGGATGAAAGCAATAACAGTGAGCTTTTACAGAAGGCGTTACCAGAAATGGATAAAGTCGGAGCCAGTGTCCCGCGCAATGTTCTGCTGGGCTTCCTTGAAAATGCGGAGCCTGATGTGAATCTGACCATCGCTCTGACAGACTCACTGGCGGCGGCGATGAAAGGCCAGCCCGATGCAACCGCACTGGCGCTTTACTGCCGGGCTATGTCGCAGAGCGTCAGCGTTAACCATCGACGCGATGTTCTGCAGCTGGTGTTGCAGCACCCATTGGCGAGTGAAGTGGAAATTCTCAGTGCCGTTGGCAGTCGTTGTTGGAACGACCTTGAAGGTGACACCTTGAGCCTCTACCTGGAGAAGTTGGCCCTGGCTGGGCAGGATGTGTTCCTTGCTCTGGTTGCCGATCTGATGACGTTGCCGGGTAAGCGCAAGCAGATTCTGGAGGCCTTCCGCAATCCTCAACGCAGTGATGAGTTGGGGGCAGCGATCGGTGTGCTGATGAGTGCTGCCCGTGGCGGTGTGCAGTGAGCCAGGTGGTAGACCAGCCACAGGCTCGGGCGAAGGAAGTCTGCCCGTGTAATAGGGGCAAAGCCTACGGCCAATGCTGTGGGCTCTATCACGGTGGTCAGGCAGCTCCGACACCTGAAGCCCTGATGCGCTCGCGTTATTCCGCTTTCGCGCTGGAGAACGCCGACTACTTGCTGGCTACGTGGCACAGAGATTACCGTCCGCAAACGATAGAATTCGCAGCAGATACACGCTGGACAGGGCTTGAAATATTGCAGGCAGGCAGCGATGGCGACACCGGCGTGGTGCATTTCGTCGCTACGTTTAACGAAGCGGGTGAGTGGCTTCTGCTGGAAGAAAAGTCACGTTTCGAACGACTTGAAGATCGTTGGTACTACCTGGCGGGTGAAACCGATTTCCGTCCGGCCAGTGTTGGGCGGAACGATCCCTGCCTGTGTGGCTCCGGGAAGAAATCAAAAAAGTGCTGCGGCTGACAGGCCTACTTTTCTGACGGCTGCATACCTTTCAATAGCATACCCCAGGTCATAGCGAGTGCGCCGGCCAGAGAGAGTAACAACATCAGGTTAATAAAGACCGTGTTGCGTTGGTAGTAGCTGATCTGGGGAACTGCTTCTTCTGAACAGGCACCGCTGGTATAGTCGTAGTGCAGTCCTGCGTCGGTGCAGTGACCGGCAGACATTAATTCAAAGCCGAAGGCAATAATCAGGATAATCGCAGGAAGGGCGAATAACAGGGAGCCGTAACGCGTCAGCATGTGCGCAATCTCTCTAAACGCAGAAAGGAAACTTGACAGAAGTTATAAGAAGTCTGCATCTTACCCCTCACTGCTGGTTCACCACAACGATAATAAGTGTTTCATGAAAAAGATTTCTTTGCTTGTTTTGTCCGTATTTCTCGCGGCGTCGAATGCCTGGTCTGCAACACCTGAGCAACTGGATCAGCTGCTGCAACAGATCAAAAACGACATTTCGGCGAAGCGTCTGTCATCGCCCGAAGGCAATAACGCGCTGGAAAAAATAACCGAATTCCGCAGTGAAGCGCCTTTCGATTATCGCGTTGTGCCGCTCGCTTACGACTGGGGCGAGGCGTACGTTTCTCTGTCCGCCCAGGCCCGGGAAAAGGGGCAGTTGAGCAAAGCTCAGGGGTATCTCGATAAGGTTTGGAAAGTAGCAGCCTTGACGCCGGGTCTTGAAGATGAGCAGCGAGCTCTGGATCAGGCCATGGCTAAATCTGGTGTGGATACCCGAGCTGTCGCAGCGAAAGAGAAAGCTGATGCTGAAGAGCAGGCACGTCAGCGCGAGTTGGCTGCTGCTGCAGAAAAAGAGAAAGAGCGTTTACGCATCGAGGCTGAGAAGCAACGTAAGATTGCGGCTGCAGAAGCGGCGGAAAAACGACGTCGTGAGGCGGCTGAGAAAGCGCGTCGTGCTGAGCAGGAACGCCAGCGTCGTGCCGAACAGGAACGTCAGCGCCAGATTGCCGCCGCAGCAGCTGCTAAAAAGAAGGCTTCGAGTTCGTCGCCAGTGCTGAATTCACCGATCGATCTTGATGATGTTGCGCTTGATCCTGTAGTACCGGCTCCGGCATCTAAACCACGCCTTGCTGCGCCGAAGGCCGCTGCGAAAACACCAACGGCTCAGTCCACGCGACTCTGGGCGCAGGCGAAAGAAGAGAGCGACGCCATTGCGGAATATACGGTGCCACCTCAGGCACTGCAGTCCAAAGACCGTGCTATAGCCGATAAAATGGGTGATATCTGCCAGAAGATGGTGGACGAAGACGCTTCTGTGGTTGTTCACTCGGCCAGTAAGTCGGATTATCGTTGGTTGGCTGTACGCCTGACTCTCTGCGCACGTCGCATTGACCGTGGATACCGCCTGCGCCACAGCTATCAGCCAGTTGCCGTTGGGGAGTCTGCGATCGTGGCGCTGCACCCACCGCGCGATTCTTCTCTGCTTAAGCAGGTCGGTCAGTAAGCCGTCGGAAATGCCGGTCGTGGTTCCCTCGGGTGGAACCAATACCTGTGGCTCGGGTCGTATGAGCGGAGAGCGCTGACAAGCGCGTCAGCCGTGATACAATCCGGGCCATTATTGTTTTAATTCAGCCAATACTGATAGCGAACCATGTACTTATTCCGTCTGTTTATTTCTGCGTTACTGTTTTCTTTTTCTTCACTGACTCTTGCAGCTGTCATTATTCCTAAACCTCCGGTTCTGGACGCCACTGCGTACATACTGATGGATGCGGACAGTGGCGAAGTGCTGGTTGAGCATAACTCTGGTGAACGCCTGCCACCGGCGAGCATGACGAAAATGATGACCAGCTACATTGCTGTTCATGAGATTATTGAAGGCAATGTCACTGAAGATACGATGGTGCCGATCAGTGTTACAGCCTGGAAAAAAGGCGGCTCCAAGATGTGGGTCCGCGAGGGCACTGAAGTGAAGATGATTGATCTCCTGCGCGGCATTATCGTGCAGTCGGGTAATGATGCTTCAATCGCAGTGGCTGAATACTTCGCGGGTTCAGAAAGCGCGTTTGCGGGCTGGATGAATCAGTACGCTCAGGAGTTTGGTATGTTCGATACCAACTTCGAAAACGCGACAGGCTGGCCTGCCGAAGGCCATCTGACCACGGCCAGAGACCTTGCTTTGCTGGCTAAACACATTATTAAAGACCACCCTACCTACTATGGCCTGTACGCTGAAAAGTATTTTGAATACAACGATATCCGTCAGCCAAACCGCAACAAGCTGTTGTGGCGCGATCCTAGCGTTGATGGCCTGAAGACTGGTCACACTGAAGAAGCAGGATACTGTCTGGCTGCTTCGGCAAAACGCGATAACACCCGTCTGATTGCGGTAGTAATGGGGACGCGCAGTGAAGAGGCTCGTGCTCGTGAGACTCAGAAGTTGCTGGGTTATGGGTTCCGCTATTTCGAAACACACAAGCTGTACAGTAAAGGCGATGTGTTGGCGACTGAGAAAGTCTGGCTGGCGAAGCAGGACACCATCGACCTGGTGGTTGCTGAAGACATTTACATGACCCTGCCGCGTGGCTCGCGGGATGAGTTAGTCGCAGAAGTCGTTAGCCCTGATTATCCAGAAGCTCCGCTGTCGGCCGGGCAGGGTGTTGGCACGCTGACGCTGAAGATGGGTGAGGAAGAACTGGGCAAGCATGATCTTGTTGCAGCGACGGATATTGAAGAGTCGGGCTTCTTTGGACGTCTGATCGGATCCATCAAACTTTTCTTCGTGCGCCTCTTCGCCTGAAGCTGGTGCCACTAGGCTGCCGCTGACCGTACTGGCAGCACACTTTTCATGTCTGCCGCTTGAAAATTCAGGCGGCAGCATCCATAAATGTAACCATTGTTCTGTTTATCTTCTGAGATACCGCCGTGAGCCAACCTGAAGCCCCTAAAATTGAGTTTCCCTGTGAGAACTATCCGATCAAAGTGGTCGGCGAGGCAATGGAGAACTACGAAGAGGTGATCGTCGAAATCGTTCGCGTTCACGCGGAAGACTGCGACATGGAGCGAATCCGTATCCAGGAGAGCTCTAATGGACGTTTCCGGTCGGTGACTCTCTATATCACAGCAACTGGTAAGGATCAGTTGGTGAATATCCATAAAGACCTGATGGCACACGCTAACGTTCGTATGGTGATCTGATGCAGATCCGCATGCTGGGGTTGGCGGATTATCAGACGGTCTACGACGACATGACGGCCTTCACCGAAGGGCGCAATGACAACACTGCTGATGAACTCTGGTACTTGCAGCACCCGCCTGTATTTACTCAAGGGCAGGCGGGTAAAGCCGAGCATGTGCTGTTTCCTGGGGATATTCCAGTGGTTCAGACAGACCGTGGCGGTCAGGTGACTTATCATGGCCCGGGTCAGCTTGTTGTATATCTGATGATCGATATCGCTCGCCGCGGTTGGGGGCCTCGACAGTTAGTCAGTGCCATTGAACAGGCCATTGTTGATACCCTCGCAGAATGGAAAATTGAGGCCGCGCCGCGCAGTGATGCTCCCGGTGTTTATACCGGTGAACGCAAGATAGCCTCGCTCGGCCTGCGAATACGCCATGGGCGCTCATTCCATGGGTTGGCGTTAAACATTGATATGGATCTTGAACCTTTCCGCCGTATAAACCCGTGTGGGTATGCGGGAATGGAGATGACACAGATGGTTGCTGAAACTGACAACGCGGTGAGTTTCGATGCAGTGGCTGATCGTCTCGACTATCATTTACAGCGTCTGCTAGCTAACGATGGCGCAGGCACTGACAATACGACTCCGGAGTAATTGATGTCAGAACGACGCAAAGTAGTGCAGGGCGAAAAACTGCGCGGTGCGGATAAAGTTGCCCGTATCCCGATTAAAGTCATTCCGACCGAAGAAATACCGCGTAAGCCCGACTGGATTCGCGTACGCATTCCCGCAACACCCAAGATCAACGAAATTAAACAGAAGTTGCGCAAGCATAAGCTGCATACCGTTTGTGAAGAAGCCAGCTGCCCTAACCTGGGCGAGTGCTTTGGCGGTGGCACGGCAACCTTTATGATCATGGGGGATATCTGTACTCGTCGTTGCCCATTCTGTGACGTTGGTCATGGCCGCCCTAATCCGCTGGATACAGAAGAGCCGGTCAACCTTGCAACTGCCATTGCTGATATGGGCCTGAAGTATGTGGTCATTACCTCTGTTGACCGTGATGACTTGCGTGATGGCGGTGCTCAGCACTTTGCCGACTGTATTCGCCTGACGCGTGAGCACAGTCCGGGCATTCAGCTGGAGGTTCTGGTGCCTGACTTCCGTGGTCGTATGGAGATCGCCCTCGATATTCTGACGCAAACTCAGCCTGATGTGTTTAACCACAATCTCGAGACGGTACCGCGTCTGTACAAGGAGTGCCGCCCAGGCTCTGACTACGAATGGTCTCTGACCTTGCTGAAAGAATACAAAGCACGCAACCCTGAAATTATTACCAAGTCGGGCCTGATGCTCGGGCTGGGCGAGACTAACGAGGAAGTGGTTGATGTCATGCGTGATATGCGTGCGCACAATATTGACCACATCACTCTGGGCCAGTATCTGCAGCCAAGTCGTGATCATTCACCGGTTAAGCGATTTGTGACCCCAGAAGAGTTTAAAGAGTTGGGCGATATCGCCAAAGAGATGGGCTTTATCCGAGTGACCAGTGGGCCGCTTGTGCGCTCGTCTTACCACGCTGATCAGCAGGCCGAAGGCATTGATGTCAGCGGCGTGCCCGTCGGTTAAGCGGTTGTTGTAAAGCGTTGTCGTAAAGGGGAGGGGCATGCCTGCCCCTTCTTCAACTCGTGCTCAGGCCTGCTTGAGCATGGCGTAGAGGTCGTCTTTCAGGTGTACGCGCTTAAGTCGTAAAGCGTCGAGGGTGTCATCCGACGCGGGTGTGGTGTCCTCTTCGATTTTCCGTACTTCTTTATCCAGCTCGTGATATTCATCGAACAGTCGGGCGAAGTGCCGATCGTTCATTTTCAACTCGTGGATCTGCTCAGCCATGTCTGGGAAGTCGTGGTGTAAATCATGGTGTTCGACGTTCATAGTGTTCCTCCTGTTCGGACAATTTCAGATTACCTTTGCTGCCCGTATCGACATTGACCTGGATCAGGGTAGTGAGTTCCTGTGATGCACTATTCCTTACATTTTATCTGGACGAATTTCAGGTTGTGGTCTTTATTTATAGGTAACTCAATTAGTAAGTGGTTTATTCAGCCACGAGGAAGAAAATGCCAGGTAAGGTTGTTGTTCTGGATAATGAAGCACATTCGATATCCTTGTTAGGTCATATCCTCAGTCACCTTGATGTTGCCGGCTTCAGTACGGTTGAAGATTACCTCGCCTCTGCTGATAAAGATTCGGATTGTATTGTTCTCGACGGTTCGGGAATGAACAGCAGTGACGATGAACTGTTCCGGCTGCTTCGGGAGCACCCTGATACCACTGGCATTCCGGTGATCTATGTCGGCGATAATCTCAGCATAGATACCCGTTTGGCTATTTATGAGGCAGGCGTCGACGATTATGTGAGTAAGCCGTTTGATGTTGCTGATCTTCAGGCCAAGGTATCACGGGCGCTGCACCAGCGACGTTATGAGCGAGAGCTCCTGGACAATGCAGAGAATGCTAAGCAAGCCGCCTTTGAGGCCATGACGCACTCTGCAGAGCAGGGCGAGATCGTGCGCTTCATGGAACAGATTTCCATGTGTCAGAAACTCGATGAGCTGGCACAGGCGCTGCTGAATCTTCTGTCCCGGTTTGGTCTGAATGCTGTTTTCTCGTGTTGGCTCGAAGGCGATGAATGGCCTCATTACTACTCGCATTCGGGGGTGGCATCGCCGCTCGAACAGGATCTGATGCAGTCAGGTCATGGTGGTGGTCGCATTATGGAGTTTGGCCGCCGTATGCTGGTTAACTACCCACGGACTGCACTTCTTATCAAAAATGTACCTTACGAAGAGGAAGCCCGTTTCGGTCGTATCAAGGATCATCTGGCTGTCGTATTGAGTGCCGCGGATGCCCGGGTAAGTAGCCTCAATATGGAAGAGCGGTTGCGTCAGAAAGATCGTCTTCTGGATGTTGTCTCTGATGTGAAACAGGCATTACTGGACGTGCAGAAACGACAGGATGAAATGAAAGTGCGTGCGGCCAACGAGCGTGATGATGTCAAGCTGGAGTTGAGGGAGGAGCTCCTGACGCTGGGTCTGCATGAAGAGCAGGAGGAGCGGATGTTAAGTCTCGTTATGGATTTCCTGAAGAGCCTCGAAGGGCTGTATAACGAAGCAATGGACTGGCAGAAAGATCTTGAGCCTGTCATGGATGCTGTCGAATATGTTGTCAGTGGCGGTGAGTCGTCGGCCTGACGCTCACCTGATTCTCTGCGGGTTCAGCTGGCTTTGACCAGCGCTTGATGTACCCACTGTTTCAATTGCTGGGCGGGCAATGCCCCGGCCATCTGATCTACAATCTTTCCGTTTTTGAATACCATCAGAGTGGGAATGCTACGTATAGCAAACTGAGCCGCTGTCTGTTGTGCGTGTTCGGTATTCACTTTCGCAAAGCGCGCCTGATAAGGCATTGCCGCAGCAACCTCTTTAAATATCGGTGCCATCATCTGACACGGACCACACCAGCTGGCCCAGAAGTCGACGACGACGGGCAAGTCATTCTTTGTGATGAAACGCTGGAAATCAGCGTCGCTGAGATCACTGACTGACCCTGTAAACAGTGGGCTTTTACATTTTCCGCACTGTCCGGGTTGATTCATTTTGTCGTCGGGGATGCGGTTGATGGCTCCGCAATCCGGGCAGGTAATATGCATAGCTGTCTCCTGTAGTTGCTACCTATATGAGGCGACAGTTATGTATTTCAAGGGGCGGGTGAAATATTGAGTGCTTCCTGCAGAAACTCATCTTTCTCGCGCTCACCGATAATACGACCACTGGCGTTTTCTGCACCGGGCTGAAAGAACAGCACCGTAGGCGGCCCAAAAACAGCCTGAGCCTTCATAAACGCCTGATGCGCGTCAGTATTGTCGGTGACATCCAACTGAACCCATTGAACATGGCTTAATCGCTCCTGAGCCTCGTCGGTGGCGAATATCTCTTTATCCATGATTTTGCATGAGATACACCAGTCGGCGTAGAGGTCGACCATGACCGCTGTGTTTGCGTCTGCAATCAGACTTTTTACTTCTGCTACTGACTCTGTCTGATAAAACGGGCTGACATGGATCTTTTCTGCGTGGCCGAGCGGATTCAATGGATCAGAGCGGCCGCTGACGGCGCCTGCAAGTGCAATAATGCCGTAAGCAAATACACCAACCGCGACCGGCTTAATTAAGCGCTGTGGCCCTTCGCTGGCGGTATTCAGGGCGCCTGCGGAAACACCTGCACCCACGGCCAGTGCGCCCCACAAGCCAAGTACAATGTTGCCCGGTAATAACCGGCTTACCAGCCAGATAGCCACACCAATCAGCATGATGCCGAACAGATACTTAATGCGCTCCATCCACATACCCGCTTTCGGTAAAACGCTGGCGCCTGTCGTGCCCAATACAATTAATGGCGTTCCCATACCAAAACCGAGCGCCAGCAGGGCAAGTGCTCCGCTTGTGGCGTCACCTGTGGTACTCAGATAGGCGAGAGCGCCGGCCAGTGGCGCGGATACACACGGAGAGACAACCAGGGCCGAAAGAACGCCGATAATGAAGACGCTGCCGGCCTGTCCTCCGTTTTGCTTCTGACTGGCTGCATTCAGGCGGTTACGCAGGCCGGACGGTAGCTGAAGTTCGTAAACACCGAACATAGACAGTGACAGCACGACAAAAAAGATGGCGAAACCGATCAGAACTGGGGCGCTTTGCATCATGGCCTGCACGTTAGCGCCAGCACCGAGCAGGCCAACGGTCAGCCCCGCTGCGGCGTAAGTGATGGCCATGCCGGTGACGTATAAAAAAGAAAGCCAGAAGCCACGGCCTGCGCTGGTTTTACCACCGCCCAGAACAACACTCGTGAGGATGGGGACCATAGGTAACACGCAGGGCGTGAACGTCAGGCCCAGGCCCAACAGAAAGAAAATCCCGATGACTGCAGGGAGTGACCGCCCAGAGAAAAACGAGTCATTGCCGTCGTCTGAAGAGGCTGATGCTTCGCTAGGCGCGTTGCTTTGGCCAGCTTGAATGGATTGTGAAGTCGATGCTGGAACGACAGTAACCTCGAGTGTCTGAGGTGGGTAGCATAGTCCGGCGTCTGCGCACCCCTGATAGTGGAGAGTCGCTGCTCCCGGGGAAAGCTGGGTGGTGTCGAAAGACACTTCGAGTTGCCCGTAATAGGCAATAATGTCACCAAAAGCTTCGTCGTATTTCTCTTTGCCGTCTTTAGACCAACTGACCGGGTCCAGTCGCTCGGAGCCTCGGGTCAGATAGATACGATGCTCATAGAGGTAATAGCCGTCGGCGCTATCCCAGCGTGCTGTGACCTGTCCTTGACTGGAATATGCTTCGAGAGGAAATGCCTGCTCAACAGGCAGGAAGTCATCCGATCCGCCAAGCCCATCCAGCAGACCGGAATGCGCCGGGATGCTGGTAATAAACAACAGTAGCCAAAGTCCCGCGCGCATCATGTGATCTGTTACTCCGTCAGGTGGTTCGTTCGACCGCGATGGCTGCCAGTGCCGCGAGGGCATCGCGGGCAACGGAAGCTGGTAAATTTTCCAGGTGTTTCTGGGCCCGGTCGCGACATGCATTGGCTTGCTGGCGCGTATAGTTGAGAGATCCGCAGCTCTTCACGACGCGCAGGACGTCATTCATATCATCCAGGCCACCTTTACGGATGGCGTTACGGATAAGCTGTCGGTCTTCTTCGTTCGCATGTGCCATGGCATGGATCAGAGGCAGGGTGGCTTTACCTTCGGCGAGGTCATCACCCACGTTTTTGCCCATCTCTTCGGCATCGCCTTCGTAGTCGAGTATATCATCGACCAGCTGGAAAGCCATGCCCAGCTCTTTGCCGTACTCTTTAAGCGCATTGCGATCTTCGTCACTTAATTCGAGCAATGCCGCAGCAGAATGCGTCGAGGCTTCAAACAGCATGGCGGTTTTGCCATGAATAACTTCCATGTACTGGGCTTCAGTCGTATCCGGGTTCTTGACGTTGGTCAGCTGCATGACTTCGCCCTCGGCGATCACGCAGGTGGCGTTGGATAGGATCTCCATTACAGGCATAGAGCGCAGCTCGACCATCATTTCGAAAGCGCGGCTATAAAGGAAATCACCGACCAGAACGCTGGGAGCGTTGCCCCAGCGGGCATTGGCGGTTGGGTTTCCGCGGCGCATGTCGGAGGTGTCAACGACGTCATCATGAAGCAAGGTCGCGGTGTGTAGAAATTCAATGACCGTTGCGAGCTTGACCGCATCAGCGTCTGCGCGTTCGAACGCCTTGGCCGTCAATAATACGAGAAGAGGGCGGATACGCTTACCACCGCTGCTGACGATATATTCGGCGATTTTTTCAACCAGCGGAACTCGGCTTTCGAGCTGCTCGTGGATCAGCTTGTCGACGGCCTGAAACTCTTCGTTAACCGTGGCAAGTACGTCTTTAATATGCATGAATTTGGGTGCCTGCTTTATAATGCAACGAATGCTAGGGAGGCCGACCCGCCCTGTCAAGAAAAAGGCCTGTTCCATACTTGCGGCCAAAACAGGAGTACGGTATAGTCTCGCGCCCCGAAATTACGCTCCCTGCCATATGGACGCCAGAGTGCTGCCAATAGAAGCAGGCTTAAGTAGCGAGAGGGAAAGGCAGTGTGGAAGACCGGCGTCAAGACGTCAGTCGCGGCGATAAAAGCTGCCCACTGAAAAGTCATGCACACTAAGTGCTAGCGGAGAATTACAGTTATGTACGCTGTAGTAGTAACTGGCGGTAAGCAATACCGTGTCGAAGAAGGTCAGACTCTGAAAGTTGAAAAACTGGAAGTAGCAACTGGCGAAAACGTTGAACTGGAAAAAGTTCTGCTGATTGGTAACGGCGACGATGTTAAAATCGGCGCTCCAGTGGTTGAAGGCGCTAAAGTAACAGCTGAAGTTGTTAATCACGGTCGTCACAAGAAAGTGAAGATCATGAAGTTCAAGCGTCGTAAGCACCACATGAAGCAGATGGGCCACCGTCAGTGGTTCACTGAATTGAAAATCACCAGCATCGCTGGCTAAACACTAATTTCAGAGGTCCGTGCGGTTAACGCCGCCGCATCCGCAGTGTTGCAGTGACCTCGCAGCTAGGAGTAAAGCAATGGCTCACAAAAAAGCTGGTGGTTCTACCAAGAACGGTCGCGATTCCGAAAGTAAACGCCTTGGCGTAAAACTGTTTGGCGGTCAGGCTGCTAAAGCTGGCGCGATCATCGTTCGTCAGCGTGGCACTCGTTTCCACGCTGGTGAAAACGTTAAGATCGGTCGTGACCACACTCTCTTCGCTACTGCTGAAGGCGCAGTGAAGTTTGAGGTTAAAGGTAAGAACAACCGTAAGACCGTAAGCATCGTTCCAGCGGCTTAATTGCACCGGAATATGCTGATGCGCCCTGACTGCATAGCAGTTGGGGCGTTTTTATTTGTACACCCTGAACCAGAGCGTTATTACCATGAAGTTCGTTGATGAAGTCCGTATCGCTGTAGAAGCTGGCAAAGGCGGCAATGGCTGCGTCAGTTTCCGTCGAGAGAAATTCATCCCTAAGGGCGGCCCTGACGGCGGCGACGGTGGTGATGGCGGTTCTGTGTATCTGGAAGCCGATGAAAACACCAATACTCTGGTGGATTATCGCTATACGCGCCGTTTTAAAGCAGAAAATGGCCGCCCTGGTGCGGGCCGTAACTGCACCGGTGCGAAAGGTGAGCACATCGTTCTGAAAGTACCTGTGGGTACAACCGCGATTGATGATGACACCAATGAAGTGCTGGGTGATCTGACTGAGCATGGGCAGCAGCTGCTGGTCGCTCAGGG
This sequence comes from Thalassolituus sp. UBA3500, assembly GCF_002377545.1. Classification (NCBI taxonomy): domain Bacteria; kingdom Pseudomonadati; phylum Pseudomonadota; class Gammaproteobacteria; order Oceanospirillales; family Oceanospirillaceae; genus Thalassolituus; species Thalassolituus sp. UBA3500. The sequence continues at coordinate 20,189 of NZ_DFQB01000001.1, forward strand.
TGGCTTTCATGGCCTCGGTAATACCCGATACAAGTCATCGACGAATCAGGCACCGCGTCAGTCAAAACCGGGTCAGCCGGGTGAGTCGCGCAACCTCAAGATGGAACTGAAAGTACTGGCCGACGTCGGTCTGCTGGGCTTGCCGAATGCGGGGAAATCGACCTTTATCCGTTCGGTATCGGCGGCGACGCCAAAAGTGGCCGATTACCCCTTCACCACTCTGGTACCAAACCTTGGTGTGGTCTCTATCGAGGAGCACCGCAGTTTTGTGATTGCGGATATTCCGGGGTTGATTGAGGGCGCTGCAGACGGCGCTGGCCTTGGCACGCGTTTCCTTAAGCATTTAGTGCGTACCCAGTTGCTACTGCACATTGTCGATATGGCGCCGTTTGATGATTCCGATCCGGCAGAGCGTGTCGAAGCGATCAGCCGCGAGCTTGAGAATTTCTCGCCGGGGCTGGCACTCCGTGATCGTTGGCTGGTACTCAATAAGCTGGATCTTTTGCCTGAAGACGAGCGTGAGGCGCGTTGTCAGGAAATTATTGAGAAGCTGAACTGGGATGGTCCGGTGTATCGTATCTCGGCGATTAACCGTGATGGCACCCACAAGCTGGTGTGCGACATTATGGAGTACATGGAAGAGCGTCGTCTGCGCGCCACAGAAGACGAAGAATTTGCTGAGGCTATTCTTGCTGAGCGTGAGCAGGTCGAGGAAGAAGCACGCGAGCACCTCGAGGCGCTGCATGAGCGTCGTTGTCAGGAGCGGGCCGAGCGTAAAGCAGCCAAGCAGGATGACGATGATGACGACTATGATGTTGAAGTCGTCTATACCAACGAATGAATTAAGACAAACGATTAAACCCTAACCTCCAATCCGTGCCGGACAGTAACGCATGACAACAGAGCAGTGGCAGGCTTCGCGTAATAATCTGAAAACAGCAAAGCGCTGGGTGATTAAAATCGGCAGTGCCTTACTGACTAATGATGGCACTGGCCTCAATCGCGAAGGCATGCAAAGCTGGGTGGATCAGATTGCCGGTTTGTTACAGGCCGGGCATGAGGTCGTTCTGGTTTCCTCTGGTTCGGTTGCTGAAGGTATGACCCGTCTTGGCTGGAAGACCCGCCCGGATGAAGTGCATAAGTTACAGGCGGCTGCCGCCGTTGGTCAGATGGGGTTGGTTCAGGCCTACGAAACCTCTTTCTCAAAGCACGGTCGCCACACTGCGCAGGTGCTACTGACGCACGATGACCTCAGTGACCGTAAGCGTTACCTGAATGCCCGCACGACACTGCGTACTCTTCTGGATATGGGTGTCGTTCCTATCATCAATGAAAACGACACCGTGGTGACCGATGAAATCTGCTTCGGTGATAACGATACCTTGGGTGCGTTGGCGGCCAATCTGGTTGAAGCTGACCTGCTTGTTATTCTCACGGATCAGGATGGCCTGTACACGGCAGACCCGCGGTCTAATCCAGATGCAACGCTGATCTTTGAGGGTATGGCCACTGACCCGCAATACGCCGCGATGGCGGGAGGCGGCGGTGCGCTCGGTCGCGGTGGTATGGTGACGAAAGTGCGTGCGGCGACCCTGGCTGCGCGTTCGGGTGCCGATACTCTTATTGTTGGTGGCCGCATAGATAATGTTATTTCCCGCCTTCATCAGGGCGAGCTGGTCGGCACTCTGCTGAAAGCCGGGCAAGCGCCCGTAGCTGCGCGTAAGCAGTGGATTGCCGGACATCTGAAAACGTCAGGTGTTTTGACTCTGGATGATGGTGCTGTAAAGGCATTGCGTACCGGTGGTCGTAGCCTGTTGCCTATTGGTGTCAGCAAAGCCACGGGTCGGTTTGAACGTGGCGAAGTGGTGGAGTGCCGTGACGAGCGTGGGCAGTTGATTGCCAAAGGCCTGGTGAATTACAGTCTCAGCGAAGCGCAGAAGATTTTAAAAACACCGACGTCCGGGCTTGAGCAGGCGCTGGGCACGGTGACGGAACCCGAGATGATTCACCGGGATAATCTGGTTGTTCTCTAACCAGGGTGTGTGAACATCTAACAGGATTTTAATTCAGGAGATAACAGACATGATTGAGACGGTTAACGTAGCCGGTCTGGATGTAAACAACGACAAGCCATTCACGCTGTTCGGCGGCATGAATGTGTTGGAAAGCCGCGACCTGGCCATGAAAATCTGCGAAACCTACGTCGAGGTGACCGGAAAGCTGGGCATTCCCTACGTGTTTAAGGCGTCGTTCGATAAAGCGAACCGTTCTTCGATCAACTCGTACCGTGGGCCGGGTATGGAAGAAGGTCTGAAGATTTTTGAAGAAATCAAAAAGACCTTTAATGTGCCTGTGATCACTGACGTTCACGAGCCGTATCAGGCAGCACCTGTTGCAGAAGTGGTTGATGTTATCCAGTTGCCGGCATTTCTGGCTCGCCAGACCGATCTGGTGGTTGCCATGGCGGAAACCGGTGCGGCGATCAATGTGAAGAAGCCTCAGTTCCTTGCACCGCATGAGATGCGTCACATTATCAAGAAGTTTGCCGAAGCCGGTAACGAAAAAGTGATGCTGTGCGAGCGCGGTTCGAGCTTTGGCTATAACAACCTGGTGGTTGATATGCTGGGCATGGATGAAATGAAGAAGCAGGCGCCAGTAATCTTTGATGCTACTCACGCGTTGCAGCGACCGGGTGGTCGTGCAGATTCGGCTGATGGTCGTCGTCAGCAGGCGTTTGAATTGGCTCGTTCTGGCATGGCGCTGGGCATTGCGGGTCTCTTTATCGAAGCTCACCCGAACCCGGCTGAAGCCAAATGTGACGGCCCATGTGCGTTGCCGCTGGATAAGCTGGAGCCTTATCTGGCTCAGATGAAAGCCGTTGATGACCTGGTGAAGTCTTTTGGGCCGGTAGTTATCGACTGATACTGACTCAGACTCTGGCTCTGGCTCGCATTGAGCTTAAGGGAAAGGGGCTGTAGCTGTTGACAGCCCCTGCTTATATCCGGATAATTCCGGCCCTCTCTGGGTACCTACACACAAGTACGTAGATTCCCGACTAAAGTTAATAACCGAATTTGAGGAGCCGACTGTGGCAAATTCCGCTGGTTCTCGTAAACGCGCCCGTCAGGCTATCAAGCGTCGTGCCCGTACTATGGCACTGCGTTCTATGGTGCGCACTTATGTTAAGAAAGTTAATGCCGCCATCGAAACTGCTGACTACGAGCAGGCTCAGGCTGCGTTTACTCAAACCAAACCTTACATCGACAAGTCTGTGACTAAAGGCATCATGCACAAGAACGCTGCTGCCCGCATCAAGAGCCGTCTGAACACTAAGGTTGTCGCTCTGAAAGGTTAATACCTGCTTCAGATCGAAGAAAAAACCCGCCAATGGCGGGGTTTTTT
>NZ_DFQB01000001.1:23881-43376 GCF_002377545.1 Thalassolituus sp. UBA3500
AAGAAAAACCCCGCCAATGGCGGGTTTTTTTGTGTATAAATACCGCATATCCGCACGGAAACGCTTATGTCCGCTACGCCTGAATCCGGCCCCGAGGCGAAAAGCAGCAGTCTGCTCCGCTCATCATCCATTGTCAGTGTTATGACCCTGCTCAGTCGGGTTCTGGGGCTGGCGCGCGATATTATTGTGGCTCAGTATTTTGGCGCGCGTGCGGATGCTTTTTTTGTCGCATTCAAAATTCCGAATTTCTTTCGACGGTTGTTTGCAGAAGGCGCATTTTCCGTCGCCTTTGTGCCTGTGTTGAGCGAGTATCGCACGCAGCGGGCATTTACAGAGGTGCGCTTATTAGTCGCCCGCGTGTCAGGTGTGCTGGGTATGGCGTTGTTGGGTGTGACCTGTTTGGCGGTCCTTGGCGCTGACTATCTGCCCTGGGTATTTTCTCCGGGCTTTCGCAGTGACCCCGAAAAGTTTGCCCTTACAGGCGATCTGCTGCGTATCACCTTTCCGTATCTGTTTTTTATATCGCTGACGGCGTTTGCGAGTAGCGTGCTTAACGCTTACGGGCGCTTTGCTGTGCCAGCCTTCACGCCGGTCATTCTTAATGTCACCTTGATCGCCGCGACACTGGGCTTTACGGATTACTTCGCAGAGCCGCTTTATGCCCTGGCATGGGGTGTTTTCTTTGCCGGGTTATTCCAGTTTATGTTTCAGCTGCCTTTTATTGCGCGTATGCGCCTGTTGGTTCTGCCATCGGTAAAACCGAAAGACGAGGGCGTGCGCCGTATTGGCAAGTTGATGGTTCCGGCGTTGTTTGGTGTGTCCGTCAGTCAGATTAACCTTCTCCTTGATACGCTGTTAGCGTCTTTCCTTGAAGACGGAAGTGTCAGCTGGCTTTATTACTCTGACCGTCTGAATAACCTGCCGCTTGGCGTCTTTGCGATTGCGATCGGTGTTGTGATTCTGCCGGCCCTCTCTGGAAAGCATGCGGCTGATGATAAGGCCGCGTTTTCGCGCACCATCGACTGGGCTGTGCGTATGGTCTTTATGATTGCGACGCCCGCTGCGCTGGCTCTGGTACTTCTCGCCACGCCTTTGATGGCGACGATTTTCTACTACGGTGAAGTCACGGCTTACGACGTCGGTAAGATGACTCTGAGTTTGCAGGCCTACGCCGTTGGGCTGCTCGCCTTTATGATGATTAAGGTTCTGGCGCCGGGCTATTACGCCCGTCAGGATACGAAAACACCAGTGAAAATTGGTATTCAGGCTATGGTCGTGAATATGGTGTTGAATCTGGCACTTGTGTACCCACTGCAGCACGCCGGTCTCGCTTTAGCGACCTCTCTGGCAGCTTATTACAACGTCTTCATGCTTTACCGCGGACTGCGTAAAAGTGGGGTATATCAGCCTCAGTCTGGTTGGTTGAAGTTCATGCTGATCCTTTTGCTGGCTAACTCGGCTCTGGCCGCCGTGTCTGTATGGTTGATGGGGGCTCCGGGAGACTGGTTAACCTGGGAAACGATGCAACGAATAAGTTGGCTGTCTGTGCTGGTTGGGGCCGGTGTGGTGGTGTATTTCGCCGTAATGACAGCGGCAGGGTTGCGTCTGCGTCATCTCCGCGGCGAGCTGTTCTGATCAGTGTTAAACCGCTATAATCCGTGCTTTTAATTTTGCAGCGGTACCTGTGATGCGCCTGATTCGTGGCCTGCACAATCTGAATGCCAGTTTGCCCGTCGATTTCGATGGTTGCGTCGCGACCATCGGGAATTTTGATGGCCTTCATCTTGGCCATCGCCGCATCCTGGAATCACTGCAAAAGGTATCAGCAGAGGACGGTAAGCCTACTCTGGTGATGATGTTTGAGCCTCAGCCTAAAGAGTTCTTTGCGCCTGATCTGGCGCCACCGCGTCTGGCAGGGTTTCGCGATAAGTTTCAGGATCTACGCGACGCTGGCATTGACTATCTTCTGTGCCTGCCATTCAACGAATCACTGCGAAGTATGTCTGCTGCTCAGTTTATCCAGAGTATTCTGATCGACGGCATTCAGGTGAAGCACCTGATTGTCGGCGATGACTTCCGGTTCGGTTGCGATCGCAGTGGTGATTATGCCGCACTGGAGACCGCTGGTAAGGTGTCAGGGTTCAGTGTTGACGATACCCCAACGCATGAAATTGCGGGTGATCGGGTAAGCAGCACCCGCGTTCGCAAAGAGTTGGCCCGTGACAATTTACCGATGGCTGCGGAGCTGTTGGGGCGTCCATATCAGATGTCAGGCCGTGTAGCCTATGGTCGCCAACTGGGGCGGACGCTGGATACACCGACAGCTAATGTGCTGATTAAACGTAGCCGACTGCCGATGACCGGTGTGTACGCAGTGCACCTGATTGAGCAGGAAAGCCGCGAGGAATACATCGGCGTGGCTAATCTGGGTGTTAAGCCGACGATCAGTGGTGAACCTGAGCCATCATTGGAAGTCCACGTGTTTGGTTTCAGTGGAAACCTGTACGGTAAACACCTGACCGTCTCTTTTATGCAAAAGATTCGTGATGAAATGAAATTCGATGGACTTGATGCGCTCAAGTCTGCAATAGACTCTGATAAGAAAGCGGCGCGGGCATATTTTGCTTCGCGACCGGATTCTTTCCGATTTGACCGATAACAGGCCGCGCATTAACGCAGCAGGCCCCTGACGCAATCAGTGAATTTATGAACGATAAAGTGGAAAGCCAATACAAACCGACATTGAACCTGCCGGATACAGAATTTCCAATGCGTGGAAATCTGGCAAAGCGTGAGCCTGAAATGCTGGCGCGCTGGGAAGAAATTGGTCTGTACCGCAAAATCCGTGAAGCACGCGCAGGACGGGATAAATTTATTCTGCATGATGGCCCTCCGTACGCGAACGGCAATATTCACATCGGTCACGCAGTTAACAAGATTCTGAAAGACGTCATCATCAAGTCCCAGACGCTGAGCGGTAAAGATGCGCCGTATATTCCGGGCTGGGACTGCCATGGTCTGCCGATCGAACTGAAGGTTGAAGCTAAGGTTGGCAAAGTCGGTGAGAAGGTCAGCGCCAGCGAGTTCCGCCAGCATTGTCGTGAATACGCGGCTGAGCAGGTGGATGGTCAGCGCAACGATTTCAAACGCCTGATGGTTCTGGGTGACTGGGAAAACCCGTACCTGACCATGGACTTCAAATTTGAAGCCGACATCATCCGCACCCTTGGCAAGATCATTGATGCCGGACACCTGCACAAAGGCTTCAAGCCGGTTAACTGGTGTTCTGACTGTGGCTCTGCGCTTGCGGAAGCAGAGGTTGAATATCAGGACAAGAAATCCGTCGCGATTGACGTGAAGTTCACCTTCCCGGATACCCAGGCAATTGCTGGTGTATTTAACGTCGACGTCGATAAGCCAGTCAGTATCGTGATCTGGACCACGACGCCATGGACCTTGCCTGCTAACGAAGCGGTATCTGTTCACCCTGAACTTGAATACTCACTGGTCCTGCTGAAAGAAGCGGACGAAGTTCTTCTGCTGGCTACAGACCTCGTAGATGACGCGGCTCAGCGTTATGGGCTGGATGCAGATGGTTATGAAGTTCTGGGCACTGCAAAAGGTAAAGCGTTTGGTCAGACGCCAGACCAGAATGAAGCGCCGTTTAAGGTCAAGCATCCGTTTATGCCGGGTAAAGAAGGCGGCGATAAATTCGTGCCTGTGATCACCGGCGAACACGTCACGGCCGATTCGGGTACCGGGGCTGTTCATACCGCGCCTATGCACGGTGTGGATGACTACGTTGTCTCGAACGTTTACGGCGTTAAATCCGACGAAATGCTGGTTGATTCGCAGGGTAACTTTATTGCCAACCCTGCCCTGGAAGCGCTTGAGCTGACGGGATTAAGTACAGCGGATAAAGGTAACTTCCCTGTACTGGGCATTCTGAATGAGCGCGGTGCACTGGTGAAAAAAGCCAACATCACCCACAGCTACCCGCACTGCTGGCGCCATAAAACGCCGATTATTTTCCGTGCGACGCCGCAGTGGTTTATCAGCATGAATCAGGCAGGCCTGCTCGATCAGGCGATGAATGAAGTTGAGAATACCGTCGAGTGGCGTCCGTCCTGGGGTAAGGCGCGTATCGAAGGCATGATGAACGATCGTCCTGACTGGTGTATCTCGCGTCAGCGGACGTGGGGTGTACCGATCGCGCTTTTCGTTCACAAAGAAACCGCCGAACTGCATCCACGTACGCCTGAATTAATTGCTCAGGTTGCAGAGCGCGTCGAAGGTGCAGGCATTGATGCCTGGTTTGATCTTGATCCGGCAGAACTGCTGGGTGATGAAGCGGCTCAGTACGATAAAGTCGTAGATACACTGGATGTCTGGTTCGATTCTGGCGTGACTCACACGGCCGTCTGCATGGCGCGTGACGAGCTGGAAATGCCAGCAGACCTGTACCTGGAGGGTTCTGACCAGCACCGTGGTTGGTTCCAGTCATCACTGCTGACCAGCGTCGCAGCCTATGGCAAGGCACCCTACAAAACAGCACTGACTCACGGCTTCACCGTTGATGGTCAGGGCCGCAAGATGTCCAAGTCGATCGGTAACACGGTTGAGCCTCAGGAAGTCATGAACAAGCTGGGTGGTGACATTCTGCGCTGGTGGGTAGCCGATACTGACTATTCAGGTGAGATGACGGTTTCTGATGAAATTCTGAAACGTAACGCCGATTCTTATCGCCGTGTACGTAATACCTGCCGTTTCCTGCTTGCGAACATCAATGGCTTTACGCCAGCGACCGATATGGTGCCAGCGGAGCAACTGTTGCCACTCGATGCCTGGATGGTCAGTTACACCGAGCGACTCCAGGAAAAAGTAATTGCGCTTTACCACAACTACGATTTGAAAACGCTGACTAAGACGCTGATGAATTTCTGTGTGTCTGAGTTGGGTGCCTTCTACCTTGATGTAATTAAAGACCGCCAATACACCTGTAAAGCTGATAGCCTGCCACGTCGCAGTGCGCAGACGGCGCTTTATCATGTCGCTGAGGCAATGGCTCGCTGGATTGCGCCTGTGCTGTCTTTCACCGCTGAAGAAATCTGGAGCGCATTACCTGCGCCAGTGAGCGGTGAGCGCGAAGAGTCAGCTCAGCTTTCAGAGTGGTACACCGACTTTCCGCAGATTGCCGCGTCCGAGTTTAATGATGCTTACTGGCGCTCCGTCATGGAAGCCAAAGAAGCGGTCAACGGCGCGTTGGAAAAAGCACGCAGTGAAAAACGCATTGGTGCATCTCTGAGTGCTGAAGTCGTATTGTTTGCTGCTGACGAGCTGAAAGCCAAACTGGATCGCTTGGGTGACGAATTACGCTTTGTACTGATTACCTCGGGTGCCGTTGTAAAACCTCTGAGCGAAGAGGGTGGTGAAGCGACTGACCTTGATGGTCTTCGCGTTGCTGTTATGGCATCCGATGCCGAGAAGTGTGAACGTTGCTGGCATCACAGTGAGACGGTGGGTAGCGACGATCGTCATCCAACCTTGTGCGGCCGTTGTGTCGAGAACGTTGAGGGTGACGGTGAAGTCCGTCATTACGCCTGATGAATGATTCAAGTGCTGTAGCGGACAGCGGACGCTCGCCGCTGATCTGGTTGTGGTTAGCCGTGCTGGCCGTGGTGCTGGATCAGGTGAGCAAAGTGGCTGCGGAGAACATGCTGACCTACGCCCAGCCGGTGTACATCCTGCCTGTTCTGGACTTTACCTTGCTCTATAACCCAGGTGCGGCTTTTAGTTTCCTGGCGGATCAGGCGGGGTGGCAGCGCTGGTTCTTTACGATTATCTCTGCGGGCGTCTCAGTTATGTTGCTGGTGTGGCTGGCCAGACTTCCGCGAGGAAGTGTCTGGTTGCCTATTGCGCTGACGCTGATACTCGGCGGTGCCGTGGGCAATCTGATTGACCGGGTATTGTATGGGCATGTCGTCGATTTCATTTCGTTTCACTGGAACAACAGTTATTTCCCAGCGTTCAATATTGCTGACTCCGCGATTACATTAGGCGCGATTATGATGGCGCTTGATGTGGTTCGGGAAATTAAAGAAGAGCGGGCGAAAGCCTGACATCTGCGTACTAACGCTGCACCTTCATAGTGTGTGGCCCATTAAAAGGTGTGAATATGTCTCTCGGAATTATTGCTGACGGAAGTCGGGTAAAACTGCATTTTGCCTTGCGTCTGGCAGATGGGCAGGAAGTGGACTCCACCTTCGAAAATGACGCGGCTGAATTCTCGGTCGGCGATGGAAACTTACCCGAAGGCTTTGAAGAATGTCTGATCGGTTTAACCACGGGTGATCACAAGACTTTTACCGTGCCGCCCGAAAAAGCATTCGGGCAACCAAACCCGCAGAATCTTCAGGATATGAAACGCTCCGATTTTCCGGTGGATATGCCGGTGGCGCCAGGTTTGATGGTGTCATTCGCAGATGCTCAGGGGGCTGAGCTTCCTGGCGTAATCAGCTCTATTGAAGGTGACTACGTTGCCGTTGATTTCAATCATCCGCTGGCAGGAAAAGAGCTCCATTTTGAAGTTCAGATTCTCGAGGTGAAGGATGCAGATTAAGCTCGCTAATCCACGCGGTTTCTGCGCTGGTGTTGATCGGGCGATCGATATCGTTAATCGCGCACTGGAACTGTTTGAACCGCCTATCTATGTTCGTCACGAAGTCGTCCACAATAAGTTTGTAGTGAATGACCTGCGTGATCGAGGTGCTATCTTCGTCGACGAGCTAGATGAAGTGCCAGACGATAATATCGTTATTTTTTCAGCTCATGGAGTGTCTCAGGCTGTGCGTAAAAATGCAGCCGACCGAGGTCTTAAAGTATTTGATGCGACCTGCCCGCTAGTGACTAAGGTTCACCTTGAGGTGACCCGCTACAGCGCTCTCGGCCGAGAGTGCATTCTTATCGGCCATAAAGGGCACCCGGAAGTCGAAGGTACCATGGGGCAGTACGACTTCAGCAAAGGCGGAAATATCTACCTTGTTGAAGACGAAGAGGACGTTGAGGCTCTCGAGGTCAAAGATCCTTCTGCTCTCTCATACGTAACTCAGACAACATTATCGATGGATGATACTGCCCGGGTTATTGATGCACTGCGTGCAAAGTTTCCTGAGATTACCGGGCCTCGAAAAGACGACATTTGTTACGCCACACAGAACCGCCAGGACGCCGTTAAAATCCTCGCGTCTGATTGTGACCTGATGCTGGTAGTGGGTTCGCCCAACAGCAGTAACTCCAACCGTCTCCGTGAGCTCGGTGAGCGTATGGGGGCAAAAGCGTTCCTCATCGACAATGCCTCCGAAATTCAGGCTGAATGGCTCGAGGGCGTTAAAGCCGTTGGCATTACTGCAGGTGCGTCAGCGCCGGATGTACTGGTGAAAGAAGTGGTTGCTAAGCTGGTATCACTCGGTGGTGAAGAGCCTGAGGAATTGCAGGGCAGAGAAGAAAACGTGGTTTTCTCGTTGCCGAAAGAGTTACGGATGACGGAAGTCTAAGCTGTTATCTTACAGGTAATAAAAAACCCGGCGAATGCCGGGTTTTTTAATGTCTGGTTATCGAGTTTACCAGTGGTCTACACGTTGTTTCGTTCCGCCGGAATCCGGTACAAGTCGCCACTGCTGACCACGGCTGTTTGTCATGATATCTCCAGACGGAGCTTGTGTTCCCTGGGCGACTGCTCCTACCTGTACGCACTGTGTCAGAGGAATATCATTAGCACAGCCATCAGCACCTATCTGGTAACGCCCGCTGTCCGTTGTGACTGTCACCCCAGCAAATCCGAGGTCTGATAAATCTTCAGTATAAGTTCCATTGTCACCATAAAAACGTTCCTGGGCCTGCATCACAAGCTGCAAGGATTCTATAGCTTCAGTTTTAAAACTATTTCTTTGGCTCTCTTGATACGTTGGGATGGCTACTGATGCGAGTATTCCAACGATAGCGATGGTGATGAGTAATTCGATAAGAGTGAATGCTGACTGGCCTTTCATTGTTATCTCCAACCTTTATTCGGCAGATCGACAGTTATTGTTAGAGGATAGCGAGCGATCTGGTCGTCAAAAGTATAGGGTTCTCCGTCGAGAAGAATAAAGCTTCTTCTGTCCGGGTTATTTGGCGTATCGCTAAATGAGCGGGTTAAAATGCTAAACCTTGTCGATAGTACGTTATTCCAGTCCGTCACAGCTGTGGCGTTCACGTATCGTGTTACATTTTTAAGCTCTTCGCTTCCCGCGACAGCGCTTGGCCCATCTGACTCACCATAGAGCACTTGTAAGCCGATGATACCAGTTGCAATTGCCTGGGCGTTGCCAATGGCTAATCCTGTATCTTCATTATAGGTCACGCAGCGTAGTTCATTATCATAGCCATTGTTATCGTTGCCACTTTCTATCCAGTAAACATCGACAACAGAAGTTTGATTTGCCAGTCCATGAGCTGCGCCTGTGCACGTGAGTAAGTCACGCGCTGCAGAAGTATCCGGATCGAATACCCATTGGATAGCGATTCTATCGTTGATCGCAACACCCATGGTTGAGTCATAGCTACAATCTGCATTAGCCGCTGGAGGTACAATCGCTGGGTCTGCACATATGGCGGCAAAGGAGGGCACGGTAGTGGCATCTACTGAAGGTGAATAACCGGCTCTCCGAATTTCTTCCTGCAGCCATGAACTAATGAATCGTGCTGATTCCTGAGCTTCACTGCTACCGCTGTTAGTCGCGGCGGAAGAGTTACTGCTAATTACCACGTTGCCTACGAAATAGGCGATGATCACGCTGAGCAAACCAGCAATCATTAATTCGATCAGCGTCAGGCCAGATTGAAGTTTCAGGCCTCTCGAAATCCTGTTCATAAGTTGTAAACCATATTCAGTGTTGACTGTCCGGTTGCAATATTACCTGTATCGGCATAAACAGCGTTGCCATCCGCATCTGCTCCGGAAGTCCTGCCATCCCAGCGGATAGTAATGTCTACTCTGGAGTTAACGACAGAAACTGTGAGCTGGGAGTTGGGGAGATAGTCGGCACCACTGGTTCTGGTGTTACTGTTGACTACATCTGGTGACGTTCCACAGGCCAGTTCCCAAAGATCGAATATTGCAACTTCAGCACCTGTGCAGTCTGCTGCTGCGTTAACGACATCCTCACCGTTGTGGTAACTGCTGCAAACTTTTTGAGCAACAAAGTTTTCACAGTTGATCGGGTTTCCCCCTGTATCGTAGTTTGCCATGTTGATACGGTTTGCACGTATACGATTCGCTAGATCTTCAGCGATCCATATCGCGTGAGACCGGTTGGCGGTGTCACTTACTGCCCGTGTGGTCTGTAACTGCAGTGAGGCTAACCCGACCAGACCGATGATACTTATGCCCAGAGTGATCAACACTTCAAGCATTGAAAAGCCAGACTGATTTCTCATGGACATGCAGCCTCCGTGACAATGACTTGACCAACTAAATTCAGGGTAATCGTAATCCGATTGTCTCCAGTACATCCGGGCACATTGATGTTGATGTCCCCGGTAGGGGAGGCCCGGCCTCTCGAGTCGAAAACGATCGGTGTTGCGATACTGAAATCGTTGCTGGTGATCACACCTGCGTCTGCGACTCCTTCTTTGATCCTTAAATCTTCCGTAGCACTGAAAATTCTCCATCCCAAGTTCCAGTCAGGATTCGCATCTGCATCGGCCTGAGGCTCAATACTAATGGTCTCTCCCTGAGAAATGGCGGTATTCCGGGCATACATCAAATCAAGGCGGAGCTCCTCAGTCAGTCGAGTCGTTTCGTTATTCGCACTTATGGGCTGCAACACAGGAACCACAATGGTCGCTGTGATTCCTATGATCGCCATAACTACAAGAAGCTCGAATAATGTGAAGCCGTACTGCTTGTATCGGAAGTGCCGCATTATCAGAGTTCTCTCCAATAGTTCCGGGAGACCGTCGTACATGAGTCCAACGCTACGGATTCACTACCAATAAGAATTGCTAAGGCCGCTTCACATGGAATGTCTCCATCTCCGTCTGGGTCCGGATCAGGATCAGACCCGGACTTAGATGGAGGGAAGACGATCTTAGGCTCGGCTGGTATGCCTGTCTGTTTCAGCTCAGTTTGCTCTATTACAACTACAGGGCTGTTATCACCGGGGTTGTAAGCAGAGAAATCGACACTGTAGAGATTTGTTGCGCCTGTGGCAGCCGAGCATGATTCCAGCCCTGAAGATGCAGAGGTGACGACTGGGCTGTATGTGCCGAAATAAACGACATTATCAGCGATGATGGCATCCGTCAGAGCCTTTTCTCCCGTTGTCTCAAGATCCAGATAGAAGCCATTGAGCAGGTCAGAGTCTGCTGCAACAGCCAAACTGCCAGAATCCGCGAGGTCGTCAAGTTCGATGGTTCGATAAGTATTAAGCTGTTGCTTGAGATCGGTTCTGTTTGTTGTTGTTTTATCGTCGATAATCACAAAAAACCGGTCTTTGTTATCGGTGACAAGCGGATGAGCGCGGTAGCCGGAACCTATGGCAATCACATAGCTGTCCAGATCATCATTGTAAGCAACGACAGGTGATGTAAAGAAACGGGTGTTATTCGCAACTGATCCGTCATTGAGGTCCGCAACTTCGGTTGCCATTGGGTTATTGTTGCTGAACAAATCGATTCGCCAGATACGTCCACCGGTATCCGCAGCATAGAGAATATCACTCGTTCCGTTTCCGTCATTATCAACAGCAGTGATATCGCTCACGATACTGTTTGTCATGCCGTTGACGGTAAGGTCCGCAGAGCTATCTGGAGAGGCGGTCCATAGCAACTCACCAGTCAAAGCATTGACCATATAGATAGCGTTGCCTCTCGAATGGCTGATGCGAGTACCACCCGATGTATCATCTTCGACTGGGTCATAACCACCCCCGAACACAAGAACCGGTATAGGTTTTGAATCTTGCGGTTCTACATCAATTCCTATCGCTTCTGGAGACACATAGATAGGTTTCATTGCTGACCATGTCTGGCCAAGTCTTTCGAAGCCGGTGTCGTCAGACGTGATTTGCCAGAGATACTTAGGCTGTTTAGGGTCTGTTACGTCGAGCGCATAGTAGACCTCACCACCTCTGCGCATCCCTGCGTACATATACGCCTTGTCATTTGCGCTTATGAGGCTCTTTGATGATGTTTTTCCAGCATTAAGCTCAGTATCGTTGTGTATGAAAGCAGTTATTGGTCCATCCAGACCATAATGCTTTCCGTATTCAGCACCTTCGCGATAATACACTTCGATATTAGGGAGTAATTCGTAAGGAACGTAGGCAAACAATTCTTCAGGGCCATTAATGTCCGTTGTCATTGCGTGCAGATAGCCAGAGTTGGTTCCGAAATAAATCACGCTTTCGTATGACTGTGCGGTACCGTAGTTCAGAAGCAGAGGTTCACTGTGTAGTGGGTCTTCAATTTCCTGTCTTGGAGTTTCATTCCCATCTTCATCTGTTTTTATACCCGATGCCCATTTAAGCATATTAATCAATTCCAGATCGGCGAGCGTTCCGGAGAATAAATCTTCAAGGATATAACTCGGCACTACGTAGCCTAACGCTGATTTTTCAATGAGAGGGTCATCAATCAGGCCATCTGCCCCACCAGCGTAAGTTACGACGTTCCTTTCAAGTGTAAAGTGGCTAGACGCACCTCCCTTACCGACGGTTTTTCCATCAGGAGCCTCTTCTTCCTTGGTCCAGATGCTGGTCGCACCCTCAGCGAAGTAGCCGGTTTCTTCGTCAACAGCATCTTGATTATCAGCGTCAAGTACTTTACCAGAGCTGCCTAATTTGTACCGTTTAAGATTTCCTGACCAACCTTTTGTCGCTTTGGGCTCAAATACTGTGTAGTAAAGCTCTTCTGAGCTTTCAAGGCGGTTTAGGGCGTTAACGGCAACTGCGGGTGAGGATGTTCCTATCGTTGCCTCGTTTTCGAAACGGTTAAACAAGTCCCTCAGAGTCTGTTTAATTTCAGCTGAATTATTCGCGAGGCGATATAGGCCGTCTGAATACTCAGCTGCTCTTTCAAGTTGGCCTGCGACGGTATCGTTCGAGCCCATGAATGCACCGATTGTATGAGTGGTAATTCGCTGGACTTCTTCCGTTGAGCTGGATGGATCAACATCCAAGGCACTGTCGTTGAATAGATCAACTTCATAGCTGTACAAAGCAAGCTCTTCCAAACAGCTATTGGATGAAACCTGATTAGTGTCCGATGTAGCACAGCTTGTGGATATACCCGTCAGCCCAGCTCGGTCGGAGCTATCCACTTCTGCAAGCAAACTTCTGATTTTGGTATCACTCGCTCCATCTTGTGTCGAAGCACCATCAGTAAAGATAACGACGTGGTTTTGCTGGCAACTATTGGTTATGGGTGAATTGTACTTACCGGTATTTTCGTCGTATGACTCGCTATTGCTGAGATAAAAATACTGCGGGGAGCTTGCTGCTTCGCAGCCACCGTCTCGCCATTCCTCATACTCATAACCTGGGATAGTATTGGTTCCGGTGACAATCCAGTCAGTTTGAGGGTCGATTAACCCCAAGCCCTGACAGTAGGAATCAGGCACAGTCGAGACGGTACCGTAGGTCCAACCGCCAAATAGTCTCCAGCGCCTGCAGTCCTGTGGTGATTTGGGCCACAAACTGCACCGCTGACATTCAATGATATCTTCCTCGCGTGGAGGGACCGTAACGGTTACATACCCTGGATCTGAGCACTGTACAGCTCCGTATTTTTTACCGTATCTGACATCTTCGCCTTTGAAATATCGGATCGTCTCATCGTAGGTTTCAACGAGGGGAGTCCAGGCATTCGTCGGTAGCTCATTGATGGCGGTAATTAGTCGGCTTCTATGGGCATCATCGCTGATATCTTTCGCAGGAACTTCAATATAGCCACCGCCGTCACGCTCGTTAGGCACTCCTTGGCTGTACAGTTGGCTGTCAAGTGAGTAAGGAATGCCCTCGACGGGATACGCGTAGTTTTGTACGACATCGAAACGGGCAAGTCCGAAATTGATGTTGTTAATTTCTGTGTCGCCGATGATGCTGATTGCGGCGTCCTTAGCAACCTGCATCCGGGTCTTCGTTGACCCGTCGCCCGCAGGATCTCCCATACTTCCAGAGGTATCGAAGATGAACACTACGTTTGGCTGAACGCCGGAGGAACCACTTGCGCGGTAAATTTCGGTATCGTCAGCAGGTGCTGTAAGAGGGCTTGCTGCAATCACTGAAGTAATAGCCCATTTACACAACTTTCTTATATTGAGACGTTCGGTAAATAGATTCATATTGCAGGCCCTTCAAGATTGAAGACAATTTCTTGGGTAGAAGTGATTCGTCCGGAGGCATCGCTTCCGCTGGATGTGAAGTTAAAATAGAACTTCTGTGTGGTTCCTGTTGAGGCTCCGGGGTTTCCCTTTAGATACTGTGACGATGCCAAGGCTGGGTCGGAGATATCGCTAAGCTGTAATGTATCAACAACGGTTACGTGTTCAGAATAGCCAGTTGGATCATCCCAGCCTGGGCCCAAATTGATGTTGGTCAGTAATAGACTGGTGTCATTGGACTGGATCAGAGGCCCGAGAGTGCTCCGTGCGACGCCAATATTTTCGTCTCGCTGAAGAAAAGAAACCCCTAGTTCAATGTGATCATTGGTCGCATTGAACACTTCCTGATGGTGCTGCATGTTGTTGAGCATCTTAATCTGAAGTGTTGAGCGCTGCATACCAATGACAGCCGTTAACGTGATCACGGTTAACAGAACCAGGCTCAGCAACATCACAGAGCCCGATTGGGAGCGTACTTTAGGAGACCTCATATTGAGTGCCCTCACTTATAGAAAATTCCGTATTGATAGCTTACAAGTTCGCTTCTGCCTAGCCATTGAATTCTGATGGGAGGTGACTCTAGGTAGGTGAGCGGTTAATACAGGGTATATTAAGTCCATTAGCTAACTCAGGAAGGCCGTCACGGTTCTGATCTTTACCTTCGCGAACTCTGCCCATGCGGGAGATGATAAGTGATGTTCCCCGGTCTCTCGAGGAAGAAGTTTTGCAGTAACTGAGTGACCCTGCGTTTACATTGGATCTGCCAAGAGGTCCGAATGAAATTCTGACATTGTTGTATGCTCGGTGCTCCGACTGCAGAGATGGTGAAAGCACTTTTAGTATCTGTTCGTTGCCATTAAGTGTTTTATCTCCATTCTCATCAACGAATACAATTAACTGTTGGTTCCAGTCTCTTCCGCAAGTACCGTTTGTTGATACAGGACAGAATACGACCGTACGCGCCATCGAAATTGCAGAGTTTCGTGAGAACACCAGAGCTTGCTTTAGTTCAGTTGCTTTTTGCTTGCTCTGACTGTCTGTTAGTAACGTTGACACCTTGGGGGAAATCAGTGTTGTTGTAATGACTATGATCGCCACCACAACCAGCAGCTCAAGTAAGGTGAAGCCCTTGTCCGTATACGCTTGGATCTTCGTTCTGGTGTTCATCCTTGAAACCCCAATTGCCCGATATGTAACCGATTACCATATCAGCTGAATGGGTTAGTGCACTCAGGCGGTTTTCGTATTTTTATAAGTCGTTTCAGGATGTGTAGGGCGGTGTGACAGTAGCCGTCTAATCGCCTTTTGGTAGATTACTAATCGATGGCGAGTTTCTTTAGCCGGTAGCGGAGAGCACGGAAACTGATACCAAGACGCTCCGCAGCGGCGGTTTTATTCCAGCGTGTCGCGTTGAGGGCCTCTTCAATGGCTTCTCGTTCCAATCGCTCAAGATAGCCTTCCAGGTCGCCAACGGCTTCGCTGTTTGAGTGGTAGCCACCTTGCGGTGTTTCAGGCTCGAAGCTGAGGTCACTCAGTTGAATCTCTTCGCCTTCCATAAGCGTGAAGGCGCGTTGCAGAATGGCATCGAGTTCACGTGTGTTACCGGGAAAGTCGTATTCGCAAATCGCCTGTAGAGCATCATCGGCCACGGCCACTTCGGGCATGTCCCACTGGCTGGCATAGGTCTGAAGCAAGTGGTTGGTGAGCTGCGGAATATCTTCGCGGTGCGTGCGCAGCGGGGGGACGCTGAGATGTACGACACGGATACGGAACAGCAGGTCCTGACGGAACTGACCTGCATTTGCTAACGCGGGCAGATCAGCGCTGCTGGCACTGATAATGCGGATGTCCAGATCCTGCTCTTGCGTGTCATGCAGTGCCCGGATTTTTTTGTCCGTCAGTAGTTGCAGTAGTTGAGCCTGTAACTCGATACTCAGGTGTTCGATATTATTGAGGAACAAGGTGCCTTGGTGAGCATTCTGGATCAGCCCATCATGGACAATGCCATGATCGTCTCTGAAGCCAAACAGCGTTTCGGCGGCACTTTCATCCTGAAGGGCATCACAGTTTATCGTTATAAAGGGGTGTGATGACCGGGAGCTCATCAGGTGAATGGCGCGGGCAATGCCTTCTTTTCCCGTACCGTATTCCCCCTGGATAAACACCGGTGCCTGAGTACGCCCGACCTTGCGCAGCGTTGTACGCAGCTCCTGCATCGGGCTGGAGTCGCCGATGATAAGGTTGGTGCATTGTTCAGGGAGTGTTCCTGTCACCTTCGACAATCGCAGGGCTGCCGTAGCCAGGTTGCGCAGCTGCTGAATATCCAGCGGCTTGGCAACTACATCGAATGCTCCGGCTTTTAGAGCGTTAACCCCGACCTCCATATTACCGAATGCGGTGATCATGGCGACTGGCATGTCTGGATAGTTGCGATTGCAGTGGTGAATTAACTGAACACCATCACCGTCGGGTAATTTCATGTCTGTGATGCAGAAATGGAAACTTCTCGATTCAAGCAATGCTATGGCTTCGGTAACATTGGCGGCCTGTTCGCATGTAATGTCTATGCGTTCCAGGGCCATGCCTATCAGTGCGCGGATGTCCTGCTCGTCATCGACGATCAGTGCGCATAAGTCGGGCAACATCGCTGTGGGTTTCCTGTCAGTCATCGTAGCCTTGTATTATTCATGAGTTGGTTTAACGCTGGTGTGACATAGGCCTCAGTTTTATGTCCGCTTCATAGTAACGAGAAAACGGGCTCCAGGATGATTCCCAATAAACTCAATGGTTGCCTGGTTAGCCTGACACAGTTCGCGGCATAAGTAGAGACCTAAGCCTGTGCCGTCGTGTTCGGTGGTGCTGAAGGGTTCAAATAGTCGTTGTATCTGGTTTTCGGCAATACCGAAGCCATTATCTGTTATTTCAATCGACACCGTGCTGTCTGATTCGGGCAATATTTTCAAAGAGACTTCAGCTGCGTCTTCCCGCGCTTTTCGTGCATGCCTCAATCCATTCTGGCACAGATTCGTCAGAACCTGATTGAGATGGTCGGGATCAAACAGTACTGTCAGCTCGCTGTCTGAGTCGTAGATAAGTTTAAGGAAACTTTCACCGCTGGCCTGATCAAAGTTCTGGGCAAAATTATTCAGGTACTGATGTATCTTCAGAGGGGCCGCATGTGAGCGTTTGCCTCGGGAAAGCTGCAATATGTCACCAATGATGCGGTTAATCCGCTGACTGTTGTGTTCAATAATACTGGTTAGTTTTTTATCTTCGTCAGGCAGATGTTCAGATTCATCCAGAAGTTGCGAGGCCTGATTGAGCGCTGACAATGGATTGCGGATTTCATGAGCGATGCTGGCAGTGAGGCGCCCGAGGGAGGCTAGCTTGGCTTGCTGGATCTCTGCTGAAATACGAGCTTCGTCTTCAATCAGTAATAGAAAATCATCCTCTGACCCGCCTGCTTCAAGGCGCGTGACGGTTAAGCCTTTTAGCTGGCCGGGGAGCGGCTGCTCAGTGGTCGATTCCACTAGCCATTCGGGAACTGCTGCCCCCGGTTCTAACTGGAACCATGCCGTCGCTGTATCATTGATAAATAGAACACGCTTGTCTCTAGTACAGGCAATGATGCCATCCGGTAGCTTCATCAGCGCCTGCTGACTCAAGCGTTGTAAACGTTGTACGTCACGGGCAGTGTCCTGGGCCAGGTTAAGCGCTGCATTAATGCGGTGGGATAGCAGCTGAGTTAACCATGCGAGAGCAAAGCAGATGCCACCATACACCCCCGTATTGGCGGTATCCCGGATACCAAATTCTCCGGGCGCGATGTGTTCGGTGTATATCACAGCAAGACTCAGCCAGGCCGCAACACTGTAGCCAAGTATGCCCGGTGCAAGTAAGTTGGCCATGACGACAGGAATCAGCAGCAGACTTGAGAATCCGGCTGTCAGCCCTCCAGACGCGAACATCATGCCTGTTAGCAGAGCTGTTTCCAGAAACAGGTAAGTCGTCGCTCCCTGAGAATCGGTAGTTCGGGTTATCAGTGCGACGAAGACAGCGGCTGCAAGAACGTATAGCGATGAAAGTACAAGGAATAGGTGGGGAGCCTCTTTCCCAACGATCACGTCCATCGAGTCCAGGCCATCGACGACCACGATCGACAGCGAAAGGATCAGCGAATAGTAGCTGTATAGTGACAGCAGGCGGCTGCCCCGTCCGATGGATATTGGATGATTCATTGGTCTTTCATTAGTCTTCCGGTTTGCGTCCTGACGCGTATTTCCAGACAATACGCGCATTACTGAAGAGAGTACCCCCAGACCATGTCCAAGTCACTGACTGCCAGCCTGAAAATTGCGTTGGCGCAATGTAACTTTCACGTCGGCGATATCCCCGGCAATACGGCAAAAATCATAGAAGCTGCAAAGAAAGCGGCAGATGATGGTGCGCAGTTGATTGTATTCAGTGAACTCGCTCTGACGGGCTATCCGCCAGAAGACCTGCTTATGCGTGCAAGCCTGGAGCTCCGCGTGAAAGAAGCACTCAAAGAAGTGGCTGCGATCAGTCATGACATCGCCGTGGCGGTAGGGTATCCAGTAACTCGTGATAATCGCCTCTATAACTGCGCAGGGGTATGGTTTGAAGGTACTTGTCTTGGAGAGTATGCCAAGCAGGAGCTGCCGAACTATCAGGTCTTTGATGAAAAACGCTACTTTTCAGCGGGCGAAGACGCGCAAGTGGTCGAGCTTCATGGCGTAAAGTTGGGCCTGACGGTGTGCGAGGATGTCTGGTTTGATGCACCTGTGGCGATGGCAGCGGAGGCCGGTGCCGAGTTGATCCTGAATCTGAATGCTTCACCATTTCATAGTGGCAAGCAGCAGGAACGTATCGACCTCATCAAAAAACACACGTCGCAGCATAAACTCCCCATCCTTTACGTGAACCAGTCAGGCGGGCAGGACGAACTGGTATTTGATGGTAGCTCGTTTGCGGTAAATGCCGACTCTGATTGTGTATTGCAGATGGCGTCCTGGCGGGAAGATCAGGCGTATGTGATGTTCGAGCAAGGTGAGTTACGCGCAGAGTCTGAATCGCGGGCGGCGAGGGAAGACGGTCTTGCCAGTCTCTATAACGCATTGGTTGTCGGTGTTCGTGACTATGTGAATAAAAACCGCTTTCCAGGGGTCGTACTTGGTCTTTCTGGCGGGATCGATTCAGCGCTGACGCTGGCCATTGCGGTTGATGCGCTTGGGCCGGAGCGCGTGCGCGCCGTTATGATGCCGTTTACTTACACCTCGGGCATGAGTAAAGAAGATGCCGCGTTGCAGGCTGAGGCGATGGGCGTTAAGTATCAATCCATTTCGATTGAACCCATGTACCGCGAATTTATGTCTGCGCTTGCTCCCGACTTTGAGGGGTTGAAAGTCGATACTACGGAAGAAAATCTGCAATCCCGTTGTCGTGGCGTGTTGTTAATGGCGTTGTCGAACAAGACGGGATATATGGTTCTGACAACCGGCAATAAAAGCGAAATGGCCGTCGGTTATGCGACGCTCTATGGGGACATGGCCGGTGGCTATGGGGCGTTAAAAGACGTCTACAAAACCAAGGTGTTTGCCCTGGCTGAATACCGGAATTCCCTTTCGCCTGTGATTCCGCAGCGCGTCATTGATCGTCCGCCATCCGCTGAGCTTGCACCGGATCAGGTCGATGAAGACAGTCTCCCTGCTTATCCTGTGCTGGATGACATTCTGGAGCGCTACATCGAACATGATGAAAGTGCTGAGCAGATCATTACGGCCGGACATAATCGTGAAGACGTGATGCGGGTAGTGCGGCTGGTGGATGTTAACGAATACAAGCGTCGTCAGGCGCCGATCGGTGTCCGGGTGACTCGCCGTGGCTTTGGTCGGGACCGTCGTTATCCTGTGACAAACGGCTGGAAGGCGGGGATCTGACCCCTTTCCGGCTGTCAGGATAACGCTACAGGCATTGGCTGCATGGTAGGGGCGAAAAGAGCGGCATGTGCGCCAGGGACGGCGCACTTGAGCCTACAGGGATGTATTTACGGCG
>NZ_DFQB01000001.1:43663-174759 GCF_002377545.1 Thalassolituus sp. UBA3500
GCCTACAGGGATGTATTTACGGCGTCCGCTCGTTCGCTTATATCAGGCAGCGCCATACATTCGTTAAACCACACGCTCATTCATACGGTTAGCCCGCTTAAACGTTCCCATGTCATTAAATCGAATACCGTGACGGCGGAGCACTTCATGGGATTCTTTCTCGCCTAAATGTCGAATATAAAAGGGGTCACGTACAACAAAGTGATGAATCGCATGAGTGCTGCCGAAGTTAAAGCAGAACAGCTGAAGTGGGATTAAATACCACTTATTCATCACCTGACATTGCTCATGAATAATCCCCGGCGTGTTGTCGCCAAAGTAATGCATATTCGATGAAATAAAGTGCAGACAGAAAGTACGCAGGACGTTAGGTGCAATCAAAATAACAACGGTTGCAGTTACCCAGGCTTCCTGCGCCAGCAGCCATTGTGGCCAGTCAATCGTTGTTCCGAATGCCCAGGCGATACCGTTGGCGAGGTGAAATAATACAAAGCCATGCCAGAGGGTGTAACAGATATAGCCGATAGGGTTAAAACTTAGCGCACCAATAATTCTTAAGTTTTTAATATCTGTCTTATTTATTTTACCCTGTTTCAGCAACTTTCTGGGTACCACGAAATATTTACCCGCACGCAGATAAAAAGCCAGCATGTTGTCACCAACCATCAGAAAGCGTTTCCAGTCCCATTTTTCGCCGTTGGTAATGCCGCGTTCTTCCAGGTCTGTTTCTGTGCCCGACACTTTATGGTGATGCAGGTGCAGGTAGCGGCGAATCCATGGGTTCTGAGTCAGTGGGCGTGCCAGATACACGCCAGCCATCATCAAGTGATGCCAGACCGGTTGCTTGCGGAAATACATGTAGTGAATCAGATCGTGCTCTAACTCGTGTAACAGTGACGTCCAGAACGCACTTAACACAATGACCATCCAGGCCGGCATGATGCCTTCCAGCCAAAGCACACCATTGAGAACCATCCCGGCAATACTGACCAGAAAAATGCCCATGCCTACGGCATTCTGGTGCTCAACCAGAAACGGATGACGAGCTCGAACCTTGTCACTTACCTGCATCAATTCTTTCTGGATCTGGCGATCTTTAGCGCGGAGTGCCTGAAAGCGCTCGCTGTTTTTATCCGTGGTATCAGTCATACTTATACTCCAAACTCATGGCCCGGCAGACATACACAGGCCTTTGATTACATACTGGAGAAAAACCTGTTTCCATGCTTTGCACTGACCGCCAACCAGTTGACCGGAGACGCCAATGACTGAGCAACCCAAAGCGGTGGCCATGTTTCTGCGTCCGCTGGCTAACCTGCTGCAACAGCATGGTGATGATCCTGCAGCTTTGTTTGCGGAGCATGGCGTCTCGGTTGAAGATACGTTCAACCCGGAAGTCTGGATCAGTGTCGATGCGACTTCAGCCTTACTGACGGCTGCTGAGGATCGTCTTCAGGATCCTTCTCTGGGCATTAATATGGCTCGCCGCAGTGAATACTCTGCATTTGGTGGGCTGGGGCTGGCATTGTCTGCGGGTGGTAGCATGCTCAGCGTTCTGCAGCGTCTTGCTCGTTACCAGAGACTGATCAGCGATGCCGTGCAGGCTGAGCTGGTGGTTGAAGATACTACCGTGTGCGTACAGTTCCGGCCTTCAACCGGGCATGTGCCTCACCCTCAGGGAATACAGTATGTGATGTCCAGCCTGATGCGCCTGGTCAGGCTCAGGGTAGATCCTGCATTGAACCCTCTCGAAGTTCATGTGGCATCTCATGACGATGATTATTGCGCATCGATGGCCCGCTACTTTCGTGTGGCGCCGACCAAAAGCGACTACTACGGCCTGACGTTCGACCGGAAGCAGGCTGCAGCCCAACTGCATTCCAGCGATAACCGGATGGTTGCTATGCTCGAAGCAACGCTGAATGAGCGACTCGCTGAGCAGGAAAAAGGCTCGCTCGTGATTCAACTTTCGTTGTGGCTTGAGGGGCAGCTTCCAGAAGGGGAGCCTACGATGACAGACGCTGCGGAGCGCTTTCACATGAGTGTCCGTAGCCTGCAGCGGCGCCTCACTGATGAAGACCTGAGCTGGAAGGCGTTACTGGAGAAAACACGCCGGACTCTGGTCGAAAGACACCTGGCGCTTCCTGGTACTACCATAACGCAACTGGCGTTTATGCTGGGCTTCTCCGACGTCAGTGCATTCTCCCGCGCTTTCAAAAAATGGTACGGCGTGTCACCGACCCAGTTTCGCGCCAGCGAAACCTCTCAAAACCAGTAAGACTCCTGCAATACGTATTGGGCCAGCTCTGCCTGTGATACTGACTTCAACCTCGCACCTCCTCTATTCTGCATCGACCTCCAGTCCAGAGGCCTGTGTCCATACACAGTTTTATTAAAATTAATAAGTGTATTGTTAGTAAAGTTACAAATGAAAAACATTTGCATTTGCAGTTAAGTGAAAATAGTATACGCGCAAATTCCCCCGTATGGACCTTAAACATGAAGTTTCGAAATCAGCTTTTTCCTTTGAGTGCACTCGCTGCAGCGGTTGTTGCCTCCGTGTCAGCGACAGCCGAAGAGCAGCCGATCGAATTGGAAAAGTTCGTTGTTACGGCGGCCGGTTACGAGCAGAAAGTGGTTGATGCTCCAGCCAGTATCTCTGTAATCACTCAGGAAGATCTCCGCTCACGCCCTTATGTCACGCTTCTGGATGCCGTCCGCGAACTGGAAGGTGTCGACGTTGGTGAGACCCGAGATAAAACCGGGCAGGGTACTATCTCGATCCGTGGTATGGGGGCAGATTACACCCTGATCCTGATTGATGGCCGTCGCCAGAACAACCACGGTGACATCTACCCGAATAACTTCGGTGGTAACCAGTTCAACCACATTCCACCGTTGGATGCGATCGAACGTATTGAGGTTATTCGCGGGCCAGCATCTACCCTTTACGGAGCGGATGCTCTGGGTGGCGTAATCAATATTATCACCAAGAAAGTGACCGATGACTGGACTGGTTCTGCAAGTATCGGTCGCACTTTTCAGGAGTACGATGAGTACGGTGCCGACACAACTGCAGACTTTAACGTTGCCGGGCCGTTAATCGAAAACGTACTGGGTATGGAGTTGCGCGGCAGTATTTATAAGCGTGATGCATCAGAGCCAGAGTACGACTCTGTTACTGACCCGAACGGCGATGAGCAGACACGTGAACTGGGCTTCGGGCGAGGTGGTAAAACCACCGACAATACCAACAAGAGTATCGGCATCGGTTTTAACTGGAATGTGGCTGATAACCAGAGCCTGACCTTCGACTACGATACATCCAAGCAGGTGTATGATAACGAACCTCTGGCGGATGGAAGCTTCCCTCTCGGAACTGTAGATAGCATCGATACTATCTGGCAGGACCGAGGCGGTGTTGTTAGTCCTCGCGCAGGTTATGCTCAGGATCAGGAGTTCACTCGTGATCAGTGGGCGATCTCACACGAAGGTGAGTGGAGTTTTGGTAACAGCCTGGTGTCTCTGCAGAATATCGAAACCAATAACAACGGCAGAACTATTCCACTCTCTGTATCAGAACGTCTGCTGCTGCAGGAAATGTACGATGGTACGGGCGATTATGCGGGGCTGAGCGAAGATGAGCGTCGAGCGATTGCTGAAGATACCTTTCTGCCACGACCTGAACGTACCATGGAAAGCAGCCAGTACGTTCTGGACGCTAAGCTTGAATTGCCGGTTCAAGATCTGGCTGGCGATCACCTCTTCATCGTCGGTGGTCAGTACGTTGACGCGGAGCTCACTGACGGCGTATTTGGTCGCGAAGAGGGTGATTCCGGGCGGGTTTCAGACTTCACTACGTATTCCTTGTTTGCTGAAGACAGCTGGACCATGGTGCCTGACTTTACGCTGACCGCGGGTCTGCGTTACGACGGCCACGATGCCTTCGGTAGTAACGTAAGCCCACGCCTTTATGCGGTATACAGCCTGACGCCTGAGTGGACGGTAAAAGGTGGTGTGAGCAGTGGTTATAAAACACCAAAAACGACTGACCTCTATGATGGCATTATCGGTTTCGGTGGTCAGGGAACATTCCCGTTTGCGGGTAACCCGGACCTTGAGCCAGAGAAAAGCCGCAATACAGAAGCTGCGATCTATTGGGAGTCGATGGAAAATCGTCACAGCTTTAACGCGACCATTTTCCACAACCGCTTCGAAGATAAAATTGCACGTAGCGATGCAGTGCCAACCTGTGCTCAGACTGGCGGTGAACGCCCATGTGTGAATCTGGGTGAGTACGAGCAGCTTGGAGGTAGGTTGATTCTTTCTCAACCAATCAATATCGATGACGCTCTGATCCGTGGTGCGGAAGTGGCTGGTCGCTTACAGATTATCGACTCATTGGCATTACGTGGTAACTACACCTACACCGATAGCCGTCAGCTTTCTGGTTCGCAGGAAGGTCAGCCGCTGACCAATACGGCGGAGCACATGAGCAACGTGACTCTGGAATGGGACATCAATACTAAGCTCTCGGCACAGCTGACCAATGAGACGCGCTCTGCTCGCTTCCGTGGCGTGGATGAGAATAATGATCCTCTCTACTACAAGGATTATCGCGTGCTGAACCTGGGTGCAAATTATGCGGTGAACAGCTACTTCAGTGTGTATGCACGTATAAACAACCTACTGGATGAAGACTTCACCACTTACAGTGTGCGCTACGATGATGCGAACGATGATGGCGTTTTCGATGCGGGTGATGATGAAGTTATTTTCGAAGATGACTACAACAACAAAGACAAGCGTCGCAACCTCTGGGTTGGTCTGAACGTACGCTTCTGATTCAGGTAAGTGCGAATAAAAAAGGGCCGCAAGGCCCTTTTTTTTACGGGAGGCTTTTACCTTTGGATAATGCATAGAAGTGTCATTATCAAATAAAAATACTTCTCATTAACTTGCCGTTTGTTAGTATTCTCACCGTTCGCTGATGGGCTTTTTTGGATGTAGTCATGTTTTCTCGATTTATCCCGGGCACATTACGTCAGTGGCACTGGGTCAGTTCGGCAGTATGCCTGGTAGGTATGATTCTGTTTGCATTCACCGGTATTACCCTAAATCACGCCGCCGATATCCCCGCAGATCCTGAACGCACAACAGTAGAATCAGAGCTACCACCGGGAGTGCTCAGTGCGGTTCAGAATCGCTCAGAAGGGCCGTTGCCTATGGCTGTTCGTCGTTGGTTGAACGATCAGCATGGTATCTCCACCCGAGATGTTGATGCTGAGTGGGATGAGTATGAAGTCTACCTCGGCATGCCCAAGCCCGGCGGTGATGCCTGGCTGAGTATTGATCTGGAAACCGGCAGTTTTATTTATGAAGACACAGATCGCGGAGTAATTTCCTACCTTAATGATCTTCACAAAGGTCGGAATACCAATACCGCATGGTCGTGGTTTATCGATATTTTTTCGGTGCTTTGTCTGGTTTTTTCCCTGAGCGGATTATGGCTTCTCGCCCGATATGCCAGACAACGTCCAAGTACCTGGCCACTGGTGGCATTCGGCGTTATTGCACCCATTATTTTACTTGTTCTCGCTGCGCACTAAGGAGTCGCTGATGAAATTAATTAAATCCGGACTGATGACTGCGGTCGCACTCGCTTCTTTTACACAGGTGCTGGCGGCTGATCTTTCGGTCTCTGTAGAGATTCCAGAGTTGGATGTCGCTGAATATCACAAGCCTTATGTTGCTATCTGGATTGAAGATGATCGCAATCAGGTCGTTAGTAATCTGGCCGTCTGGTACGACGTGGATATGCGTAATGCCGAAGGTGAAAAGTGGCTGAAAGACATGCGCCAGTGGTGGCGTCGCAGTGGCCGCTCACTGGATATGCCTGTCGATGGCGTCAGCGGTGCTACTTATGGTCCGGGCGCTTATGAGCTGGAGTTTACGTCTGGTAAGGCACCTCTCGCAGACCTCAAGCCTGGCGAATATCGCCTGCGTGTTGAAGCGGCGCGGGAAGTGGGTGGCCGCGAACTGATCAACATTCCTTTCAGCTGGCCTCAAAGCGGTGAGAAGACACTTGAAGAACAGGGTAGCTCTGAACTGGGCGCTATCGAACTGACCATCAAACCTTAAGGAAATGCAGATGAAAATGAACGTATTAAAGCCTATTTTATTGGGCGCTCTTGTTGCTGGCACTCTGTCCGCGGAAGCTCATCGCGCCTGGATTCTTCCACAGGAAACTCAGCTCTCGGGCGAAGATCGTTGGGTCGGTTTCGAAGCAGCAGTATCTAACGATATTTTTGTCGCCAACTATCACGCCGTTCGTTTTAATGATCTGATCGTCCTCCAGCCAGACGGCGATAAAAGCGAAGCAGAGAACCTGCATACCGGTAAGTACCGCACTGTCTTCGACGTAAAACTTGAAGACGAAGGTACCTACAAAATCTTTACGGCAAGTAATGGCATGCGTGCCATGTGGGAAGAAGACGGTAAGCGTCGTATGTATCCTGGCCGTGGCGAGCAATACACTGACGAAGGTTTTGCTGAAAACGTACCTGAAAAAGCAGACAAGCTGCGTGTAATGCAGTCATCGCGTCGTATGGAAACCTTTGTCACACTCGGTGCGCCAACAAGCGACACACTTAAGCCAACGAACAAAGGACTCGAGCTGGTGCCAGTGACGCACCCGAATGATCTCTATTCCGGTGAGCAGGCGACTTTTAAGTTTCTGATTGATGGTGAACCTGCTGAAGGCGCTGAACTGACCGCCATTCGTGAAGGAACCCGCTATCGCAACAGTCAGGATGAAATTACTGCCGTTGCCAACAAAAAAGGCGAGGTTAAACTTAATTGGAAAGGCGCTGGCCGCTACTTTATTGAAGTTGAATATAAAGACGACAAAGCGAAGAAGCCGGCCATTGAGCGCACGGGCTCTTACGTGACTGTGCTTGAGGTCTTACCGGACTGATTTATGTTAACGGTGGCTCCTTATATTCAGGCTGGAGTGCTTTTTCTGGCCTGGGTCGCTTTCACATTCTGGTGCTATCGACGAGTGATAGCGAGAAGCATTGAGGTAAGGCAGCATACCGATGCCGATACTGTTGTCGCTTTTGCCAGTGAGAGTGGCTCCGCTGAGTCACTTTCGCGGCAACTGGTTGAAATGCTGAGAAGTCAGGGAGCTACAGTACTTCATCAGCCGCTTAATCAGGTGACGCCAGATCGCCTGAGTCAATGTCGCTCTCTTTTTGTAATTGCGAGTACCTACGGGGAAGGGGATGCGCCGGACAATGGTCGCTTCTTTATTCCTTCGTTGAAAAAAACACTGGCGAGATACCCTGAGCTTGGTTTCTCAATTCTCGGCTTGGGAGATACAAGCTATGAACACTTCTGTGGCTTCTCCTACGATATAAATACGGTTTTGCTTGAGAGTGACGCTCAGGTGCTGGCGCCCTTGGTTGCCGTTGACCGCAATGACCCCGAAACGATTGCATCATGGTTCGCTCAGCTAGCCGACGCTGGACTGATCAGTCGTAATCAACTGGATACTCTTAGGGTTTCGGTTAGAGCGTCAGTAAACCCTCTTTATCCACTGATCTTTAAAGAGCGTCGCCAACTTAACCAAGGCAGCCCCGGAGCACCTATATTCGAAGTGAAGTTGGATGCTCAGAACCAGTTTGACTGGCAGGCAGGCGATATTATTCAACTTCATATAAAAGGCCAGGTGCGCGAATACAGCATCGCCAGTATTCCACAAGAATCGGAAGTGACATTACTGGTGCGTGAGCAGAATCATCCTAATGGTACTCTAGGCCTCGGGTCTGGTTGGTTGTGTCATCAGGCGAATAAAAAGGATGCCATTAAGGCGTCGGTGCGTAGTAACCCCTCTTTTCATTGCTCAGCAAGTACAGATAAGCTGATATTGGTCGGCAATGGTTCTGGCCTGGCAGGTTTGCGAGCCCACCTGAAAGCCAGAGAATTGTCTGATCAGCATGACAACTGGTTAATCTTCGGAGAGCGCTCTCCACTGTTTGACCGCCACTGGGATAAACAGCTGACAGACTGGTGCGACTCCGGGCACCTTACTTATCTTAACCGAAGTTATTCGCGCGCTGATTCTTCTGAGTTAGTCTCCGTAGCCGGTGATGCAAGTAGGGGCTATGTTCAGGATGTTGTGGCAGATCACAACGAGCGGCTAAAACGTTGGATTAATGCTGGTGCAACGATTCTTGTCTGTGGTAGCCGTGACGGTATGGCTCAGGATCTGGATCATCAGCTTGCTGCTATTATTGGGAGTGATCAAGTGGAGGCTTTGACGGCAGCAGGGCGCTACCGTCGGGATGTCTATTGAGCTGGTCTTATTGAGCTGGAATGAGTTCAGCCAGCTTCGTTTAATTGTTCAGAGCGGGTAACCTGATTGCGGCCGTTCTCTTTAGACTGATACAGGCAGCTATCTGCCACACCCAACAGTTTCTCTTCAAGGCCCGGCTGTGATGGAATAGTGCAGGCCACACCGATACTGATGGTCATGTTTTTGCTTTGTGACCCTTGCGTCACCGTTGTTTTCTCAAACGCTGCTCTGAGCATTTCGCCGACCTGAGCTGCACGGTCTTCGGTTGTTTTGGGCAACACAACAACGAATTCTTCGCCGCCGTAGCGGGCTGCAAATGCGCCCGGCATGGTGACGACCTTACGGATAAGCTGAGCGGCACGTACGAGACACAGATCTCCGAATGCATGGCCGTAGTTGTCGTTGAGCTTTTTAAAGAAGTCGATGTCGACCATCATGACGCTGATCGGGTGCTGATCCTTATACGATTGCTCATAGTGGTCGCGGAAAACCTGATCAAAGTATCTGCGGTTAAAGAGCTTGGTCAGGCCGTCGGTCACACTCAATTCTTCAAGCCTGCGGTTGGCTTTCTCGAGAGCAGAAGTCCGCTCTTTTACCTTATTGTCCAGCTCTTGATTCATGGCGACCTGCATATCAAGAAGCTTGGTCTGAGAATTAATCCTCAGTTCTTTCTCCTGATTCATCTTGTCTGCAAAGGCGATAGAAAGAAGTGAGAGTTCGGCGATGAAGCCGATTGCAAAGGCATGGTTACCAAGCTCGGTGGCTGGAATCTTGCCGGTCATATCCAGTAGATACCAGCCGATAAATACCAGATGCGCAAACCACGCAATAGTGAACAGGCGAGCGGACTTCATACCCATGACCCAGCCTTTTATACCGATATACAGAGCACAGACGACACCGAACAGTGCAATCGAATGTCCCAGTTTGACTATCAGGCTATATGGCACAGTAAAGCTCGCAATCGACATCACAATGAGTGTAAACAGCATAAGGTAGGCAACAGAGCGGTCTAACACAGAACCGAAGTTCTTCAGGTCGATGAACTTGAGTACGAAGGCCATGGCAGTCAGTTGAACAAAGGGCGCCAGGAAGGCGATAACCTGGTTATTAACACCGGGTCTGTCGCCCCAGAAATACTGCTCACCAAAACCGAACATGGTGGCCTGCATCATACCGGCACAGAGAAGATACAGCACATAAAGAATGTAGGAGCTTTCAGTTAGTGAGAAATATAAAAACAGATTGTATAAGGCCATGATGGCGATAATACCCAGGAAGGCACCAGCCCAGAGGTAGAGCAGCTTTTCTTCTTCAGCGGCTTCTTTATAGCTCATCAGGTCCAGCGGCATCAGCAACGGCCCCGGCGTTGATATCCGGATATATATTTCCTGCTCGTCAGCGCTGGCATCATCCAGAGGGAACCAGAACGTACGTTGATCAATCGGACGGCTGTCAAAGGGCAGCTGGTCACCTGCTGAAAAATGGCGGATCATTTTACCGCGCTCAAACAGGTAAAAATCGACATAGTCATGATGAGGGTAATTCAATCGTACAATCGGTTGTCCGAAGGCATCCGAGACCCCAGCGAGACGCACCCTTGCCCAGACTGGTTGGCTGGTTTGCCCGAGGTTGTTGTTGATGCTCTGGCGATGGTGCCAGTCGGCTTCGGGGCGAACCAGAATCTCGTCGAGCGTTTCTCCGTTTCGTTCTGAGACAAACTCAAGTAATGGCAAGAGGCTTATCTTGTCGCCCGTGAAGTGGACGGTTTCGATAGCTTGAGCCCGGTGTACAAGAAGTGCAGCGATCAAAATCGTCAGAGACAGCAGAGCCTGAAGGCAATGAACGAAAAGGCTGTGTCGCTGACCGTGCGACTCTGGATGTGTTTTTGGAACTGGCATTCCGGACCCTGTACTTCCCCGAATATTATCTATTAAACCTAGTTCAGATTGGGGCAGAGTCAACGGCTCAGGACCCAGTGTTACGCAGGAATGCGACCTGGTTCCGACCATTGCGTTTTGCTGTGTAAAGCAGGCTGTCTGCGGCTTGCAGAAGCTTTTCCCAGGCTGAGCGGTCGACGGGCTGCTCGACAGTCAGGCCAACACTGATTGTCATTATCTTCTCATTGGCGCCATCTGTGACTACGTGGCGTGCAAAGGCCAAACGTAAAGCCTCTGCTTTGTTCTGCGCTTCTTCTGGGCTGGCATCGGGCAGAATCACGACAAACTCTTCGCCACCGTAGCGCGCACAGATCGCTTCCTGACCGGCGACCACATTGCGGATCAGACGGCCGGCATCAATCAGGCACAAGTCTCCGAACCTGTGACCGAAGTTATCGTTCAGTTGCTTAAAGTGATCAATATCAATCATAAGCACAGCCAGTGGCTTACCGTCCCGGCAAGCCTGAAGGTAGGCTTTCTCGTAGAGTTCGTCGAAATGACGGCGATTGAATAACCCTGTCAGTCCGTCGGTTGTGCTCAGTATTTCAAGACGTCGGTTAGCTTCTTCCAGCTCACTGGTTCTTAAACGGACTTTCTCTTCGAGTTCCGCATTCATAGCTACCTGAACATCCATGAGTTTGCTCTGGCTCCGCAACCTTAATTCACGCTCATGATTGATCCGGTCCGCGAATGCGATAGATAGCAACGCCAGTTCTATGACCGAACCGAATGCCAGAATGTGCTCGCCAAATGGGCTGGTGGGCAGGATGGAAGCAAGCTCAAGTAGGTACCATGCTATGAATATAAGGTAGATAAACCATGCCATGGCGAACAAACGGGCATACGGAACCTTCTTACGCCAGCCGACGATACCGATGTAAAGACCGCAGCTGACACTGACGGCACCGGTAATGTTCACCACTGTCAGGAAGCTTGCGTACTCCATAAACGGAGCGCCGGTTACCAGCAACCAGGAATAGATAAGAAGAACAGTTCCTGCGATCCTGTCAAACCGACCGAAGTTTTCGTATAGACGAATAAACCGGATAACGAAGGCAACAGCGGTGCCTTGCATCAGTGCGCTGCTCAAAGCCACGGCAAAGTTATTGTCGAACAAAGTACTCTCTGGCCAGAAATACTGATAGCCAAGGCCCTGTAGTGTCAGTTGATGCAAGCCAACACTGGCCATGTAAACCAAGTAGTAAATGTAGGCAGTGTCGCGCAGAGATCCTGAAATAAACGCATTATAGGCGAACATAATCAGCAGGATGCCGAAATAGATACCCAGAGCCATCGAGCTGTTTCGGTCCTGTATTTTATTTTCACTGCCGGTAATCAGACTGAAAGGTATCAGTAATGGACCGGGTGTGCTGATACGGAAGAAAATCTGAGCACTGTCCGCAGCATTGAGTTTCTCGAGAGGAAACAGATAGGTGCGTTGATCAATCGGACGTGAATCGAAACCCCGTTGGTCGCCGGTGTAGAAACTCTGAACTACGGTTTCGCCACTGACCAGAAATACGTCCACAAAATCATAATGTGGGTAATCTAGCAGAAGATATGCGCTGTCTGCGCGCAGGTTACCTGTATCCTGCAAATCGAGTCGGAACCAGGTTGTTCCGTAATCCCGCCCGAGGCTGCGACTGCTTTCGGGCAGCTCTGACCATCGATCATCGGCGATAGTCATGACGTCTGACAGATTATCCTCGCCCTCGTCGGGTCGGACCTGAACTGCGTATCTGGCGAGAGGAATCTCGTCAGTCAATGAGGTTAGGCTGAGACTTGGAACACCGCTGGCCTGAGCCGTTGCTACAAACATCATAAGCAGACAGGCAACAACCAACCCAGCGCCTGTCGACACTGTGTTAAGAAATCCCCGTATGACGTTTGAACCAGGCACTTAGACGTGCTCCTTATTGTTTGATCCTGAAGTGTCGCCGTTAGACACCCCAGTACAGACTCCAGAATAGCCTTAACAAGCCGTCGAGTTGTACATACAAGTCACAAACTGACCTTTCGAATGGATAATTTACTTTTCATTGACGGGTGTCTATCGGATCGCGTCATGATAGCCGTGGAGAACGGAGCCGGATGGAGATAGTGAGAGTTCAGTGAGAACGAGATAGGTACATATCATGCTCTGATACGGAGAGGGCGAAGCCTGACTATCGAATCTCATTTATGAGCGACTAGGATCGGTAATCAGGCGGTTTTTATAGAGGCTACAGGAAAAGCTGTAACAACATACGTACCCCGGTCAACAGCAGAACAACGGCAAAGATCTTTTTAAGCAAACCCGCATCAAGTGATGAGGCGAGTCGGGCTCCTACCGGGGCGAACAGTACGGTTAATGGCACTATGCAGATAAAGCCGATCAGGTTGACTAAGCCAAAGGTGCCAACGGGTGCATCCTCTGGGGTAACACCTAATAAAAGCATCATCAGTGCACCCGGCAGAGAAATAATCAGCCCAATCGCTGCTGCCGTGCCAACCGCTTTATGGGCAGGATAGTTAAACAGAGTCAGCAGAGGCACCGATAATGTGCCACCGCCGATGCCAACCATCGCACTGAAGAAACCGATCGACGATCCCATGGCGGCCTGGCCCCCAGAACTGGGTAACTCCGCAAACAATGCGGGCTTTCCAGTTCTGAACAGCATATTCAGTGCCGCAAGTGTTGCAATGATACCGAACAGGATGGTCAGCCAGTCGCCGTCTGCACGTGTGACCAGCCAGCTTCCGGCGAGAACGCCCACCAGGATAAAAAGACTCCAGCGCTTGAACAGATCACTATCGACATTTCCAAGCCGATGATGGGAACGTATTGAGCTTATAGAAGTTGGAATAATGGTTGCGAGTGAGGTGGCCGTCGCGACTAACATGGCTGAGTCGGCAGATACGCCAAACCCCTGAAACAAGAAATACAGGACAGGCACAATCACAATACCGCCACCGACACCCAGCAGGCCTGCGAGAAGTCCGGCAGATATCCCTGTTACTATCAATGCAAAAATGGTCATCAGGTGAACTGACATAAATTCAATGATATCCATGGTTAATCTGCCAGCTCCTTGCGAATAATCTCAGCGCCAGCCGCCAGAGCCTGCAACTTCTGACGTGCAATCTCCCGTGAAAGAGGGGCCATACCACAGTTAGTGGAAGGGTAAATCTTATCGGCATCTGCGTATTTCAGTGCTTCACGAAGCGTTGCCGCGACTTCTTCTGGCGTTTCAATCGTATCGCTTGCCACGTCGATGGCACCCACCATAATCTTCTTACCTTTAAGTAGACTCAGGACTTCCATCGGTACGCGGCCGTTGTGGCATTCAAGTGAAACAATATTAATGCTGGATTTCTGAATTGCGGGAAACGTTGTTTCGTAATGACGCCACTCAGCGCCGAGTGTCTTCTTCCAGTCGGTATTTGCTTTTATGCCGTAGCCATAACAGATATGCACAGCGGTCTCACAGGTCAGACCTTCTGTCGCTCTTTCCAGAGCTTCGATACCCCAGTCATTCACCTCATCGAGGAATACATTAAAAGCCGGTTCATCAAACTGAATAATATTAACGCCTGCGGCTTGTAATTCTCGGGCTTCTTCGTTCAAAGCTTTGGCGAACTCGAATGCGAGTGTTTTACGGTCCTGATAGTAATCGTCATAGAGGGTATCAACCATGGTCATAGGTCCGGGCAGAGCCCATTTAATCGGTTGATCTGTTTGAGTACGCAGAAATTTAGCGTCTTCAACAAATACCGACTTCTGACGACTGACCGGGCCGATAACTCCGGGGACGCTGGCGTCGTAGCGGTCACGGATGCGCACCGTTTTCTTATTCTCAAAATCGACGCCGCTGAGGTGCTCAATAAAGGTGGTCACGAAGTGCTGGCGCGTCTGTTCTCCATCACTGACGATATCGATACCAGACGTCAGTTGTTCCTGAAGGGAAATGCGCAGTGCATCCCGCTTCCCGTCTACTAATGCCTGGCCTTCGAGCTTCCACGGAGACCAGAGTGTCTCTGGCTCAGCCAGCCATAAGGGTTTTGGCAGGCTGCCTGCTGTTGAGGTTGGAAATAGCTTTTTCATCGTATGCTCAATCTGAATATCGGTAACTGTTTAAGCGAAATCGGCCGACCACTTTTCAAGGATTTTCTGGTACGGCTTAATGAAGTTTTCTTCGGCAAACTTGCCCTGTTTAATTGCCAGCTGGCTTCGCTCGACACGGTCATAAACGACCTGTGTCACTGAGTGATCTGTATGCGAAAGATCGGGTTGATACTCGTATCCAGCGACTGAGTTGGCGTTATAGATTTCTGGTCGATAGATCTTCTGGAAAGTTTCCATGGTGCTGATCGTGCTGATCAGTTCAAGATTGGTATAGTCTGTTAACAGATCACCGATAAAATAGAACGCCAGCGGAGCGACACTGTCTGGCGGCATAAAATAGCGGACGTCGAAGCCCATCTTGCGGAAGTACTGTTCTGTCAGCGAAGTTTCATTAGGAGTGTATTCAACTCCAAGAACCGGGTGCTGGTTTTCAGTGCGGTGATACGTTTTGGTGTCTGAAACACTGAGGCAGACAACCGGTAATTTGCTGAAATTCTTTCTGTACGTGTCGGACTTAAGAAAGTCTTTAAATAGCTTGCCGTGCAGTTCGCCAAAATCTTCGGGAATACTGAATTGTTTCTGCCCAGCATTGTATTCACGAAGCAGTACGCTGAAATCATAGTCGCGCACGTACGATGAAAAATTATTACCGACGATCCCTTCGATACGCTTATTGGTCTTACGATCGATAATATTGGTTTTGAGTATCTCAATGGACGGGAAGCCGTCACCATTGCCTTCAATGTCGATATCGACTGAAATGATCTCAAGCTCCAGCGAATAGCGATCACCACGCGCGTTATCCCAGGGGGCAAGCGCATTGAAGCGGCGGTCGATCATTCGTAAAGCACTGCGCAGATTCTGTTCGCGTTGCTCGCCGCGCGCCAGGTTTGCGAAGTTTGTGGTGGCGCGAGTGGCGTCTGAAGGTTCGTAATGCTCGTCAAAGATGACGCGCCGTATCGTGTATGAAAAGCCACTACTCATGACTGCGGATCTCCCGTTTCCTGAATTAAGTCGAATCAGGGAGACGTTTTACGCGCCTTCATGCATGAATAAAATTGATTTTATATAATCAATGTATGAGTAAAAATAATCTAAAGGTTGGCGGGGCTGAGATTGGTGGCTGGATGCTCATAAGCTTTAGCGAGATCGATAAAGGCTTTGAGGTAGCCTGTATCTTCGTCGCCATCCCGGGTGCCCAGGTAAATCTGTTTGGCGATGCCATGCTCGCCAAGCCGCACAACATCCAGTGGTAATTTCTGGCAATACTCTTCAGCAAGCCATCGCGGTAGTGCCGCAACGCCACGGTGGCAAGCGACCATCTGCAGCATGATCTCAGTGGTTTCACTGGTCTTGTGTTGCTTAGGGACGACCCCCGCAGGCGTCAGAAACTGAGAGTAGATATCCAGGCGATCGGTGGCGACCGGGTAGGTCAGCAATACTTCATTGCGCAAGTCTTCTGGCTCAGCGAATGGCTGACTCGTGAGCGTGTGATCTTTGGGCACCACAAGTACCTGTTCGTAATCGAACACAGGAGTAAAGCTCAGGTTGCTCTTATAAAAAGGATCAGGCGTCACCAGAAGGTCGATTTCATAGTCCAGCAGCGCGCCAACACCGCCGAACTGAAATTTCTGTTTTACATCAACATCGACATCGGGCCAGGTATCCAGAAATGGCGATACGATTTTCAGCAGCCATTGGTAGCAGGGGTGGCATTCCATCCCGACACGTAGCGTCCCACGTTCACCCTGCGCCATCTGTTTCAGTTTATCTTCTGCATGAAAGAGCAGAGGCAGCACCCGGTTAGCAATGTTAAGCAAGTAGCGGCCGGCTTGAGTTAGTCTCAAACTGCGGCCCTCGCGCAGCCAGACAGGCGTTCCCAGATTGTCTTCGAGCTTGCGTACCGTATGACTGAGAGCGGACTGAGTAACGCACAGCTCTCTGGCAGCGGCGGTCAGTGAGCCATGCTCTTCAACGGCTTGAATGATTCTGAGATGACTGCGTTCGATCATGGCTTATCCAACTGTTGATGAATAAAAGTAATTGAATGGTGAAAATATACCATTTTTATTCATTAAACGAGTTTTCTAAGCTTATCCACCATCAGAAGGCAGAGCCCCAAAAGCGGGAATCTAAAAACGTGAGTGGATGAATAATGAGTAAAGTGGCTGCAGTAGACGTACCAGAACGATATTCACATGAGTGCCGGGTAGCGAGTGTACGCTTCCTTAACCGGGGGACATTTCAGGTAGAGCTGGAATCCTCGACAGGTGCTGCCCTCCGCTATACCGCTGGTCACTATTTGCAGCTGAATATCACTATTGATGGTCAGGCTCACTCTTTGTCTTACTCGGTGGCTAACCGACCAGACAGTAAACAGCCGCACAGGCTACAGCTCTTCATACAGAATGGCAGTCTGTTTACCGAGAAGCTGTTGCGCCGCCTTGTGCAACTATGTGGCCGCCAGGAACATCTAACAGTAATACTGCCAATGGGACGTGCGTTCTTACAAAGCGACTTGAGGCAACCCCACCTTCTGGTTGCGGCAGGCTCGGGGATATCAAAAATAAAATGCCTTGCCGAAGAAATAGTGGCAAGGGACCCGAGTACAGACGTCAGAGTGTATTGGTCAAATAAAGATATTGATGACTTCTATTTGCTCGAAGAATTCCGGGAGTGGGAAACTCTGGGCGAAAACCTCAGTTTTACACCGATACTCGAAGCTGAACATCCAGACTGGAATGGGCGCACGGGATTTATTTTCGAAGTCATTCAACAAGACCTATGCATCTCAGATAATACAGTCGCTTACCTCTGTGGGTCGCCGCGAATGGTGTATGGCACTATTGATCAGCTGACACCGTATAGGTTGCATGAAGCGAATTGCTACTCTGATGTTTTTGAATATGCGCCGCGGGAGCATAAAACAAACGTTGCGGTGTGATTGTCCCTAGCAATTAGTGACAAAAATATCGGGAATATTTTTGCACGAGCGAAGCGAGCCTTTGGTGAAAGCCAGGGATGGATTTCATAGCTCCGGGAGTATGATGAGTTCAGAATCATTATCTTCAGATGAAAATATTAGTGCCGACTGAAAAACAGGCGGGATTGTACTCTGGGCCATCCATGGCCCAGCCCCTTCGGGCGCCTGCGGCGGTACTGATTGCTCCCGGCAATCGGTGAACCCGAGACTATGATGAGTTCGGAATCACAATCGTCAGACAAATAAAAAGGCCCGGCCGGAGACAGAGGCGGGATTGCACTCGGCACATCCATGTGCCTCGCCCTTCGGGCAGCGGAGCTGTGCAAAACGGCTGTCCTGCCGTTTTGCGAACCCGGAACTATGATCGATTCAGAATCACATTCGTCAGACAAATAAAAAGGCCCCAACCGGAATACGGTTGAGGCCTTTTTATTTGTTTGGTGGAGATGGCGGGATTTGAACCCGCGTCCGCCAATCCTCCACTAGAGGATCTACATGCTTAGTCTTCTCTATTGATTTAGTTCGTCACGGGCCGAGAGACAGGCCGTTCGGAACGAGCTGGATTACGTTTAGTCCTTTGGCTCCCAGCAAAGCCTCCGGACGATCCTGTAGGGCTGCGCCCTCGTCCCCCGGTTACAGGAACCCGGGTTCGGAGGTAAGCGGGGCTATTAGGCCGCTAGTGCGTAAGATTCGTCGTTTGCGAATATTTAAATGTACAACGTTTATTTACGAGATCGTCGTACGCTCTCGGCATGCACCCATAGCTTTGTAATCAACGTCGAATCCAGATCATCCCCGAATTCTGGTCGCTCTCAGCCAGGAGCTGGATCATTTCTGATCCTTGTTCTTTAGATGGGGCTGGTTAGTGGAAGTTCAACCCCAGAACAGTTGCTAATGTAGCACAGGTTGCAGTGAGCTGTCAGCGTACCGAGTGCTTCATAATGCGTTCTTTCTGCTTCGCCCAGTCACGGTCTTTGGCCGTGTTGCGCTTGTCATGGCTCTGCTTACCTTTTGCGAGGGCAATCTCGGCCTTCACGTGATGGCCTTTCCAGTAGAGTGCAGTGCAGACACAGGTGTAACCTTTCGCCTGTACCTTTTGTGAGTAACGCTCAATCTCACGGCGATGCAGAAGCAACTTGCGCTGACGACGAGGTTCAGCAACAACGTGCGTCGAGGCCTGAGTCATGGGGGTGATCTGGGCGTTATGCAGCCAGGCTTCACCGCGATGAAACTCGATAAAGGAATCCAGCAACTGAACCTTGCCTTCACGAATGGATTTCACTTCCCAGCCGACCAGCTCAAGGCCCGCTTCGAGCTTATCTTCCAGAAAGAAATCGTGTTTGGCCTTTTTGTTCAGCGCAATTGTTGAGGAGCCGCTATTGGCTTTTTTCTTTTTGCTCATCGCGTCAGTATAACTGACAGTGAGTCTGAAGGGCAGAGGGGGGAGCTTGAGGCAAGCGTTTAAATTTCGGACAATAGCCCCTTCGCAGAATAAGGATAATGGTAATGACGTCAGATAAGCGCGGTATGCATGGTATCTGGGCAAGTCGCTGGACATTCATTCTTGCGGCCGTGGGTTCGGCTGTAGGATTGGGCAATATCTGGAAGTTTCCATACATCACCGGTGAATACGGTGGTGGAGCATTCGTGATGGTGTATCTGCTGTGCATTCTGTCGGTAGGTATCCCGGTCATGATGGCCGAGGTGTTGCTGGGTCGTAAGGCCCGGATGAGCCCGATTAATACCATGCATCGCCTGACAGCCAAGTATAAAGCCCCGGCGTTCTTTTCGGGCATCGGCTGGATGGGGGCGGTCGCAGGGTTCTTTATTCTGTCGTTTTACAGTGTTATCGCCGGCTGGACGCTTTATTACTCACAGGCCATGGTGACAGGTACTTTTGTGGATATTTCAGCCGAAGATGCGGGGGCGTTATTTGGAGGCTTGTTGGCAGACCCTGGCACCTTAATCGGTTATCACACCTTATTTCTGTTCCTTGTTGGTTTTGTCATCTCAAGAGGGGTTCATCGTGGGTTGGAGACGTCTCTCAGGCTATTGATGCCTCTGCTTTTCGTCATGTTGTTGGTACTTCTTGGGTATAGCCTTACAACGCCTGGATTCAGTCAGGGATGGGATTTCTTGTTTCGTTTTGAGCCAGAAAAGCTCACTCAGGAAGCCGTGGTTACCGCACTAGGGCACTCGTTCTTTACGCTCTCGCTGGGCATGGGGGCCATCATGGCTTATGGCGCCTACATGCCAGCGAACTCCCGATTAGGTAAGACTATTCTGACCGTCGGCGCTCTTGATACTCTGGTGGCTCTGGTCGCAGGTCTGGTTATTTTCCCGATCGTGTTTTCTAACGGACTTGAACCGGGGTCGGGTCCGGGCTTGATGTTTCAGACTCTGCCGATTGCGTTTGGGCAGCTGCCCGGTGGTGTGGTAATCGGTACTGCATTCTTCGTACTGGTAGCGATTGCAGCGTGGAGTTCGGCAATTTCATTGGCTGAACCTGCCGTCGCCTGGGCGGTTGAGAAAGGGTTCAGCCGTGGTCGTGCCACGATTGCTGTGTGTGCTCTGGCCTGGGTGATAGGGCTGGGTACTGTGATGTCATTCAATGAGTGGGAGAACCACCAGTATTTCGTGAGCGTTGAAGGTGTTGATAGCGCCGGGGAGGTTCAGCACGATGAGTTCCTGCTTTATGCGGATGTAGGAACCTTAAAAGAGTCACTGGGGTCAACCGGTGGCCTCGAATACGAAGTGAAAGGTAAAACATTCTTCGATGTGCTCGACTTTCTGACGACGAATATCCTCTTGCCAGTCGGAGGCGTATTGATTTCGTTGTTTGTTGGATGGTTTATGACCCGGCGGGCAATTGCGGATGAAGCACGTATGAAAAGTGAGCGATTGCTTACA
The DNA here is from genome assembly GCF_002377545.1 of Thalassolituus sp. UBA3500. NCBI lineage: Bacteria > Pseudomonadati > Pseudomonadota > Gammaproteobacteria > Oceanospirillales > Oceanospirillaceae > Thalassolituus > Thalassolituus sp. UBA3500. Next base: position 63,958 of record NZ_DFQB01000001.1, read on the forward strand.
CTCTGGCGCTTTATGATTCGAGTTGTATCGCCGCTCGCGGTACTATTCGTGTTTTATCATGGCCTCCTGTGAGCGGCTTAAAGAATTGCTTTACTGAATCAATGGTTGGTTGAGTTAAATGACCCGAATATCGCGAAGCGCGCTTGTATTACATACCGCAGAGCAAATGTTTGACCTGGTGAACGACGTTCGTCGATACCCGGAGTTTCTTCAGGGGTGTGAGTCGACGCATGTGATCGACGAATCTGAAGATTTTATCGAGGCCAGACTTACTCTGGCTAAAGCTGGATTTGAACAAAGCTTCACCACGCGCAATGAACTCAGCCGTCCGGAGACAATGAAAATCAGCCTTGTAGAAGGGCCATTCAGTAAGTTTACTGGTACATGGCATTTTCAGAAACTGTCTGACGAGGCCTGTAAGGTCACCCTTGAACTGGAGTTTGAGATGGCTAGCCGGATTGCTGGTGCGGCTATGGGCGCCTTGTTCAAACAGGTGGCAGGTATGATGGTTGATGCGTTCGTGAAGCGCGCGAAGGAAATTTATGAGTGACGAAAAAATTCAGGTAGAGGTTGCGTATGCCTTACCTGAGAAGCAGAAAATCATCGCCATTGATGTCGTGCCAGGCACCACAATGATGCAAGCCGTTGAGGCATCGGGTATCACCGCTGAGTTCCCCGAGCTGGATTTAGGCGCCGCTAAATTCGGTATTTTTGGTAAGGCTGTTCGCTCACCTGACAGTGAAGTGCTTAAAGCCGGTGATCGTGTAGAGATCTATCGGCCTTTAATTATTGATCCTAAGCAGGCACGAGCGAATCGTGCCGCAAAAGCAAAGAAAGCCGAAGAGTAATCACTCTTCGATTGAAGGGAGAGTCGGGTTACGCTCTTCTGGCGGAACTTCACTGGTCTGGTTTTCTTCGCTGAACTCTTCAGGTGGCAGCTCTCCACTGTAGTGACTGTAGAGCGCAGCGTCGTCGAAGTGCAGTGTGACCTGATAGCGTTTGGTGATTTTATCTCTCACTTCCAGGGTGTAGATGTAGTTCCAACGCTGGTCTGAAAATGGGTTTCTGGCGACAGGGTTGCCCATCAGATAAATGACCTGGCGTTCAGTCATTCCGGACTCCAGTTGATCCAACATGTCTTGGGTAACAATATTGCCTTGTTGAACGTTGAGTTTGTAGACGCCTGGGAAGGTACAGCCGGAAAGGGTTGCAAAACCCAGTAATCCGGTCAGAATTAAAGCTCGCATAGTCAGGGTTAAATCCGGGCATTAGTTATTAAGAATGGACGGGATGATACCTGATCACCCCATCCACTGTGAAATGATAGAGGAATACCGTGTCAGAACAGAACATGGAACTTCGTAAAGCGGGCCTTAAGGTCACGCTGCCCCGAGTCAAAATTCTCAGTATTCTTGAGAGTAACCCAGAAGCGCACATGAGTGCTGAAGACGTGTATCGTTCACTGATCGACGCGGGCGAAGACGTGGGTCTAGCCACTGTTTATCGTGTACTGACTCAGTTTGAAAGTGCGGGTCTGGTTGAGCGCCACAACTTCGATGGCGGCCACTCTGTATTCGAACTCGCACGTGGCGAACACCACGACCACATGGTGAACGTCGAAGACGGCACCGTGATTGAATTCTCGAACGAACAGATCGAACGCCTGCAGCACGAAATTGCTGAAGAACATGGTTTTGAGCTGGTTGATCACAGTCTGGTGCTTTACGTTCGCAAGAAGTAACGTCAGGCTGTTATTAGCAAGCACGATCAAAAAGAGCCGCAACTGCGGCTCTTTTCGTATCTGCTGATTCAGCGTATCTGAATTGTTGCGGTTCCGAGCTTGCGGTTCTGAGAGCAGCGCATTAAAACTAAGAACCCGCCATGGCCAGCATTTCACCGGCGTGAGCCAATGTCTGCTGTGTAATCTCGACACCACCCAGCATTCTTGCGAGCTCTTCTTTGCGCTGAGAAGTCGTCAGAGTGCGGATGCTGGTGTGCGTGGCTGAGTCGCCGCTGACTTTACTCACCTGAAAGTGATTATGGGCCTGTGCCGCTACCTGAGGCTGGTGGGTCACGCACATAATCTGGGCCTGTTCACCAAGCTCACGCATCAGGCGTCCGACACGCTCAGCGGTGCCTCCGCCCACACCGACGTCGACCTCATCGAAGATCAGACATGGGGTGTGCGACGTTGCTGCAGTGACGACCTGCAGTGCAAGGCTGATACGCGAGAGTTCGCCCCCAGAAGCAACTTTAGCCAGAGGGCCTGCGGGCATACCTGGGTTGGTTTGCACTTCAAAGCCAACAAAGTTAAGCCCGTGCGGGTTCAGTTCACCGTCAGGCAATTCATCGCATCGGGTGGTAAAAATAGCCTTGCCGAGGCCCAGGGAGTCGAAGTGACTGCTTACTGCACTGCTCAGTTTACTGGCCGCTTTCTGACGCTTAGCAGACAGCTGCTGAGCGTCTTTCAGACAGATCGCTCTGAGATTGACCACTTCTTCTTCCAATGCTTCCAGGTCATCGTCTGACAGGCTCATGGCTTCTAATGCCGCTTCCTGTTCCTGCCAGTGGGCATAAAGCGACTCGGGGCGGATCTGATGTTTGCGCGCCATGCTATAAAGCTCGCTCAGGCGGGCATCAATCTGCTGCAGACGGTGTGGGTTCATATCGATGTTATCCAGATACCGCTGCAGAGAGCTGGCCGCTTCATCGAGTTGAATTTGTGCCTGATTCAGCATGTCACGGACTTCGTCCAATAACGGGTGTGTATCGTTGATGCTATCGACTTCCTGCAGAGCGCGGTGAATCATCTGGCTGGCAGCGTCATCGCCAGAGTCGCCGCCGTTGCAGACGATCATGGCAGACTGGCCACAGAGCAAGGTGTTCTCGGCACCGGATAAACGTTTCTGTTCGACCTCAAGGTCGCTCAGCTCGTCTGCTTTCAGCTCCAGGTCACGTAACTCACTGACCTGATACTCAAGTAATTGACGTTGAGCCAGCAACTCGCTGCTGGATTCGCGCAGTGTAAGTAAGCGCTTCTCTTCTTTTCTCCAGGCCGAAAACCCATGTCGAACAGTCTCTGCGAGTGGGTTTAGCCCAGCATAGGCGTCGAGAATGTCGCGCGCCGCGTCTTTTTCAAGTAATCGCTGGTGAGCATGTTGTGAGTGAATTCCTATCAGATGCTGCCCCAGATCACGAAGGTCCGCGGCGGAGACCGGGCGGCCATTCACATAACCACGAGAGCGTCCTTCAGCGGAAACCACCCGTCGCAGGATAACGTTGTCGTCTTCTGCGGGCAGATCATGCTGTCTGAGCCATTCCAGAGCGGCCGTATTCACAGTAAACGTGGCAGCCACGTCGGCTTTATCGTGACCTTGTCGTACGGCACCTGCTTCCGCCCGCTGGCCCAGGGTCAGGCCCAGTGCCCCCAGCAGGATGGACTTACCGGCGCCGGTTTCACCGGTGATAACTGTCATGCCTTGCGCAAAATCGAGTTCCATATGCTCGATGAGGGCAAACTGATGAATCGACAGTGAGGTCAGCATACGACATCCTCTGATCTGAATGTATATACAGTGTTTTTATATACAGTATCGATTCCTGTCAAGGTGTTTTCCATGAACAGGGATTGAAAACAGGGGTTGAACTGTCAACGGCTGGCCCCATATAGCCGACAGCGATATGAATTAAGACCGATGACAGAGGTGACTGATGTCTGAAGAACAGAAACCCCAGGAAGAAATTCTGGAAGAAACTGCCGAACAGGAAGCGGTTGATGACGCTCAGGTAGAGGCAGAATCCCCGGCTGCTGATGAGCTGGAAGCGGCCCGTGCGGAAGCGGCAGAAGCCAAAGATCAGGTACTGCGTGTGCAGGCTGAAATGCAGAACGTTCGCCGTCGGGCTGAGCAGGATGTCGAAAAGGCGCACAAGTTCGCTGTCGAGAAATTCGCCAACGAAATGCTGACCGTCGTCGATAACCTTGAGCGTGGCCTTGCCGCAGCGCCGGAAGAAGAAGCCACTAAGGCGATTCGCGAAGGCATGGAAATGACTCTCTCTGGCTTAATCAGCTCACTGGAGCGCTTCAAAGTCGAGCAGGTTAATCCAGAGGGTGAACCTTTCAACCCAGAGCTACATCAGGCAATGACCATGGTTGAAAACGCAGAACTTGCGCCGAACACAGTGATGGCCGTAATGCAGAAGGGCTACACCCTGAATGGCCGTCTGTTGCGCCCAGCGATGGTGATGGTCAGCAAAGGCGCCGCTCAGATCGACGAGAATGCCTGATAAAAAGTATGGAATAAGGTCTTGAAAGCAAAAAACGTGACCTTATATAGCTAACAACGACAGATAACGCTGTTTTTACAAAGTTTCAGATAGCCGCAGCAGGCGGCAAATTGGAGATTCAATTATGGGTAAAATTATTGGTATCGACCTCGGCACCACTAACTCATGTGTTGCGATTATGGACGGTGACAAGGCGCGTGTTATTGAGAACGCCGAAGGTGATCGTACAACCCCTTCTATCATCGCGTACACCGACGACGAGACTCTGGTTGGTCAGTCTGCAAAACGTCAGGCTGTTACTAATCCACAGAACACGCTGTTCGCAGTGAAGCGTCTGATCGGTCGTCGCTTCAAAGACGACGTTGTTCAGAAAGACATCAAAATGGTGCCTTACAAAATCATCGAAGCCGGCAATGGTGACGCTTGGGTTGAGGTGAAAGGCGATAAGTTTGCACCGCCACAGGTGTCTGCAGAAGTTCTGAAGAAAATGAAGAAAACTGCAGAAGACTACCTGGGTGAAGAAGTCACTGAAGCAGTAATTACTGTTCCGGCTTACTTCAACGATTCTCAGCGTCAGGCAACGAAAGACGCGGGTAAAATCGCAGGCCTCGAAGTTAAGCGTATTATCAACGAGCCAACCGCAGCAGCACTGGCATACGGTATTGATAAGCAGACTGGCGACCGTACTATCGCGGTATACGACCTGGGTGGTGGTACCTTCGATATCTCAATCATCGAAGTCGCTGACGTTGATGGCGAGAAACAGTTTGAAGTACTGGCAACCAACGGTGACACCTTCCTCGGTGGTGAAGACTTTGACCTGCGCCTGATCGAGTATCTGGCAGAAGAATTCAAGAAAGAAAGCGGCATTGATCTGCACAACGATCCACTGGCTCTGCAGCGCCTGAAAGAAGCCGCAGAAAAAGCGAAAGTTGAGCTGTCTTCAAGCCAGCAGACTGACGTGAACCTGCCGTACATCACTGCAGACGCGTCTGGTCCTAAGCACCTGAACGTTAAAGTGACGCGCGCCAAGCTGGAGTCTCTGGTAGAAGAGCTGGTTAAGCGTTCACTTGAGCCATGCCGTACCGCACTGGCGGACGCAGACCTGAGCGCTTCAGAAATCGACGAAGTGATTCTGGTGGGGGGGCAGACTCGTATGCCACTGGTTCAGAAGAGCGTTGCTGAGTTCTTCGGTAAAGAGCCACGCAAAGACGTGAACCCGGACGAAGCGGTTGCCGTCGGTGCATCGATTCAGGGTGCGGTACTGTCAGGCGACGTGAAAGACGTTCTGCTGCTCGACGTAACCCCGCTGACGCTGGGCATCGAAACCATGGGTGGTGTAGCCACACCAGTGATTGAGAAAAACACCACGATTCCTACTAAGAAGTCGCAGGTATTCTCAACCGCAGAAGACAACCAGACTGCTGTAACCATTCACGTGGTACAGGGTGAGCGTAAGCAGGCGGCTCAGAACAAGTCACTGGGTCGTTTCGACCTGGCAGACATTCCGCCAGCAGCACGTGGTATGCCTCAGATTGAAGTGACCTTCGACATCGACGCCAACGGTATTCTCAACGTCAGCGCGAAAGATAAGGCGACTGGCAAAGAGCAGTCCATCGTGATCAAAGCGAACTCAGGTCTGAGCGACGAAGAGATCGAGAAAATGGTGTCTGACGCGGAAGCAAACGCTGAAGCGGATAAGAAGTTCGAAGAAATGGTTCAGGTTCGCAACACAGCAGATGGCCTGATCCACGCGACTCGCAAGACACTGGAAGAAGCCGGCGACAAAGCGACCGATGATGAAAAATCAGCCATCGAAGCAGCCATCGCTGATCTGGAAGAAGCACTGAAAGGCGACGACAAAGACAACATCGAAGCCAAAACCAATGCTCTGACAGAAGCGTCTTCATCTCTGGCTCAGAAGCTGTATGCAGAGCAGGCAGCACAGGCGGAAGCCGCAGGTGGTGCGGAGCAGGGCGACAGTGCATCTCAAGATGACGATGTGGTTGACGCTGAGTTCGAAGAAGTCAAAGACAAATAAGGCTATAGACCTGGCTGCGTTGCTATCGCGGTGTTGGAAAAGAGTTCGGAATGCTCATGTATGACTAATACACTGCGCTTCCTCACTCTTTTCCGCCTTGCGCTAGCGGCCTCGCCGACGGTCCTGAAACACCGAAGTTGTGAAACAGGTGTTTCGGAAACCTTAGGAATAAGTGGACGCGGCAACCAGTTTGCCGCGTTTTACTTCGTAGCGGAGCTGCGAAGCAGTTTTAATTAACAGGTGAATCATGTCCAAGCGGGATTATTACGAAGTTCTCGGTGTCAGCCGGGATGTCGACGCGAAGGAGCTGAAGAAGGCTTACCGTAAACTGGCGATGAAATACCATCCGGACCGCAACCCGGATGATAAAGACGCAGACGCTAAGTTTAAGGAAGCGACTGAAGCCTACGAAATTCTGGGTGACCAACAGAAGCGTGCCGCGTACGACCAGTATGGTCACGCAGGTGTCGACCCGAATGCCGGTGGCGGTGGCTTCGGTGGCGGCGGTGCTAACTTCAGCGATATTTTCGGTGATGTGTTCGGTGATATCTTTGGTGGCGGCGGTGGCCGTGGCGGTCGTGGTGGCCCTCAACGCGGTTCTGATCTGCGTTACACCATGGAGCTTTCTCTCGAAGAAGCCGTGCGCGGTATTGAGAAGAAAATTCGTGTACCGACCCTGACAAGCTGTGAAACCTGTGACGGCTCAGGTGCCAAGCCTGGCACGTCACCTAAGACCTGTGGCACTTGTGGTGGCGCAGGTCAGGTTCGTATGCAGCAGGGCTTCTTCTCTGTGCAGCAGACCTGTCCGACCTGTCGTGGTCAGGGCACTATGATCGAAGATCCGTGTAACAGCTGTCACGGACGCGGTGTCAAAGAAGAAACCAAAACACTCTCGGTGAAAATACCTCCGGGTGTTGATACAGGTGACCGTATTCGTCTGTCAGGTGAAGGCGAAGCCGGTGCCATGGGTGGCCCAGCGGGTGATCTCTATGTTCAGGTATCCGTAAAAGAACACGAGCTGTTCCACCGTGATGGTCGCAACCTATATTGTGATGTGCCCATTAGCATTGTGGATGCAGCGCTTGGTGGCGAGCTTGAAGTGCCGACTCTTGATGGTCGTGTTAAGCTCAAGATCCCAGCAGAAACGCAATCAGGCAAACTTTTCCGTCTGCGCGGAAAAGGCGTTACGCCAGTCCGTGGCGGTACCGCCGGTGACCTGCTCTGCCGGGTGCAGGTAGAAACGCCAGTGAATCTGTCGAATGAACAGAAAGATCTGCTGATGAAGTTTCAGGAGTCGCTGACCGGTGAGAAACACTCGCCGCAGAAGAAGTCGTGGTTTGAGGGAGTTAAACGCTTTTTTGAGGATATATAAGGCCTAGCTGCGTTGCGATTACTGCGTTAAAAAAATTCCCTGAATGCTCATGTACTACTTGTACACTGCGCTTCAGGGAATTTTTTTGCCTTGTACTCGCGGCCTCGCTGACGGCCTCGGCATCGTAGTTACCGCTTCGTCCATAGTTTGGTGCTTAGATGACTACGCCTTCGCTTTTTGTAGGAGCGCATCATATGCGCGAACAATTCTCACCTGAGCACTGATGTCTGCCTAACCAATGGCGTTTACTCTGTATGAGCGCACCCCATGCGCGACACTCTGGCCTTTCCCGCGCTTTTCCTTACCCAACGCCTTCGGTATCCTTAGACCAACTATTTAGCCTATCTACAAAGCAGAAGAATAATGACCCGAATTGCTATCACCGGTGCCGCCGGTCGTATGGGGCGTGTGCTGATCGAAGCCGTCCATAATGATGAATCCGCTGACGTCGCTGGTGCGATTGTTCTCGAAAATGATCCGATGGTCGGTGTTGATGCTGGGGCTATCGCTGGTCTGGCCACCATTCTGAACGTAAAAGCTGTCACGTCGGTCGAGGAGGCGATCCCGCACTTCGATGTGCTGATCGATTTCACTTCACCAGAATCTACCATGGCCAACGTTGAATTGTGCCAGAAGCATGGTAAAGGCATTGTGATTGGCACGACAGGACTGACCGACGAACAGAAGTCGAAGCTGAAAGCGGCTGCCGGGGACACCCGCATCGTTTTTGCCCCTAATTACTCGGTCGGTGTAAACCTGTGCCTGAACTTGCTGCGTATGGCGGCGAAAGTCATGGGCGACGAGAGCGATATTGAAGTGATTGAAATGCACCACCGTCATAAAGTGGATGCACCATCCGGTACTGCACTGCGCATGGGTGAAGTCGTTGCAGAAACCATGGGGTGGGATCTGAACGAAGTCGCCTGCTATGGCCGTGAAGGTCAGACCGGCGCGCGTCCTCACAAGCAGATCGGTTTTGAGACCATTCGTGGCGGTGACGTCGTCGGTGATCACACCGTGATGTTTGCCACCGAAGGCGAACGTGTTGAGGTGACGCACAAGGCACAGAGCCGTATGACCTTCGCCAAGGGTGCAGTACGTGCGGCGAAGTGGCTGACTGAACAGCCTGCAGGGTTATACGATATGCAGGACGTATTGGGATTCTGATCTGACCTCCTGAACTTGCCCATGCGGCGTTAAAAGTCAGCGCGGAATGCTCATGTATCACTTATACACTCCGCTTCCTTGCTGACTTTTGCCTTGCCTGACCTTCGCTCAGAAGCTCAGAAATAAAAAAGGCCGCGATTGCGGCCTTTCTTATATCTGGTGATCAGGCTCAGTCGTCGTTTGGATCAAGCGGATCACTGTCGTCCAGTTCGTCGATCTTGGCGAGCAGCGCTTTCAGACCTTCTTTATCTTTGGCAACATTCGACAGGTCGTCTGGCGTTGCGTCGTCGAAATCGCGCTCGCCATCCTCCAGTAGGTCTCGCATACCGCTGAGGGTAACGTACGGCGCGCGGCTGGATACGGCGTTTGCAAGCCACGAAGGCAGACGCCCGGCGAGGTCAACAAAGGTTGTGAAGCGCACTTTGGTCATGTCTTCGCTGAGTGGCGTGATTTCGAACAGGTTCGAGAACTCACGAATTTTCACCATGTTGTCATGCTCGGGGCCAGCGTCTTCAATATTCCGGCTACTGATGTAGATGACGTCGTTTTCAATCCATGACTTGCTTTTGATTGTCACGTAGCGCGCAGCCACTGGCCAAACGCCCTTATATTCCATGTAGCTGTATTCAGGCGGAACGGCAGCGCTTTTACGGCAGAAGTAGACCCACTTATAAAGGTCTTCTGGAGTATCAATGGTCAATAGAATATTCAACGCTGGTTCGTTGAGAATGACTTCGCCACGAAACTGTTTTACGTCTGCTCCGGGGATTTCCCGGCGCCAGGTCGACACCTCGCCCACGTCATCGCCTGAAGAGGTGACTTCCCATGGGATAGAATCGTCGATTTCTGTGACTTGTGGTTCAGCGGTTGCACTGAAAGGGATGGTCAGTAGCAATGCAGCGGCCGCCGCACAGGAAAACATCGCGCGTTTCACGGTATTAGTCTCTTGTTGTGATAATTTTTAGTAGGTTAACCCCGAATGACCATGCTATGTAAGGTTGGTCTGGGCCGCAAGCGGAGAACGCGCCACGAGTGTGGCGCATTATAACCTGAGTAATCAGGCAGATTGCACGCCGAGGGTGTGGCTGAAGCCTCTTGATATAAGCTCACGGATAGCTGCTTCGTCTTCAGCGTCGGGACTGAAGACCATCATTACCAGCATATGAGCATTGCCTAATGCCCAACGTGCACGGTCGTGGGCGGGCAAGCCGGGCGCGAGCCGGCCGTCGTTAACGGCGTTTTCTATCTGAGTTTCTATAAGAGACATCATCTGGTTCTGAAATTTCAGGTATCGGGGCCAGGTATCTTCACGTACAGACGAACTCCACTCCAGCCAGATTTTGAAATAGTCCGGATATGTCTTACAGGCGTGGATAACGGTGGTGATGCAATGGTCCAGAACTTCTGCTGCGCTGCCTTGCTTGTCAACGGCTGAAACAGAGAGGTCGATAAGGTAGTGTTCGACTTCATCGAGTACTTCATCTACCAGGACTTCCCGGGTATTGAAGTAGTTGAACACCGTGGCAACCGATACGCCGGCCCGTTGAGCAATTTCGGTATGTCCAGCGCGGCCGATACCACGAAGGGCAAACACCGTAATGGCGTCTTTCATCAGTAGTTGCTTGCGTTTGGATGGATTCAGTCTGCGGCGGACGTGCGCTTCTCCGTGCATGGTCTTGCCCTGTAATAGTTATTTTCCTGATGGGACACAAGTATGCGACAAGGGGAATAACAAAGGGAATACGTTAATAACAAAACTTATACAATAGTATGAGTTTGTATCAGGATTCAGGAGCGAACTGACCTCTGCCGTTACGAACAGCTCACGTGGACAATTGGTCATTATTTCGGTATCATCCCGCGCAATTTACGTATGTACAGCGGACGCCAGTCACGCACTGTCAGAATTGATCCGGAAGCGGGATGGAGTCAGAAAAGTCACCATCCCGCTTTTTTACGGCTCACGCAAGTACAGTCTGGCGTCAGCCAGATGCATACGCTACCAGTTTTATCGTAAAATTTCGGGGAAAGAGTCTTGTCTACGCCAGCAATTCTAGCTCTTGAAGACGGCAGCATCTTTAAAGGTACCAGCATCGGTGCTGAAGGTCTGTCTGTCGGAGAAGTGGTATTCAACACCTCCATGACCGGTTATCAGGAGATCCTCACCGATCCTTCTTATGCCCGCCAGATGGTTACTCTGACATATCCTCATATTGGTAACTACGGCACCAATGATGAAGATGAAGAGTCAAACGATGTTCACGCTACGGGCCTGATTATTCGTGATCTGCCACTGATTGCATCAAGTTTCCGCAACCAGAAAGCACTCGATGTGTACCTGAAAGAGCACAAGGTTCTGGGTATCGCCGACATTGATACTCGCCGCCTGACGCGTATTCTGCGCGAAAAAGGCTCTCTTAACGGTTGTATGATCGCTCGCGACGATGCGCATTCAGATGCCACTATCGCCGAAGCGATTGAAGCGGCAAAAGGCTTCCCGGGTCTGAAAGGTATGGATCTGGCTAAAGAAGTGACTGTTTCAGGAGCCTACAAATGGACTGAGTCAGATTGGACTCTGGGCCAGGGCTACGGTCAGGTCAGCGACCCTAAATTCAAAGTGGTTGCGTACGACTACGGTGTGAAACGCAACATTCTTCGCCTGTTAGCTGAGCGCGGTTGTGATCTGACGGTTGTTCCTGCTCAGACTCCGGCATCCGAAGTACTGGCGATGAATCCCGACGGTATTTTCCTGTCCAATGGCCCGGGTGACCCGGAGCCGTGTGATTACGCCATCAGCGCGATCAAAGACATTCTCGAAACTAAGATCCCTGTGTTCGGTATTTGCCTCGGGCATCAGCTGCTGGCTCTGGCGTCCGGCGCTCAGACTGAAAAAATGCCGCACGGTCACCACGGTGGTAACCACCCAGTTCAGGATATTGAAACGGGTCGCGTCATGATCACTGCGCAGAACCACGGTTTTGCCGTGACTGAAGCGACCCTGCCTGCCAATGTGAAGGCGACTCACAAATCTCTGTTTGATGGCACCCTGCAGGGTATCGCTCTGACTGACCGCCCGGCATTCAGCTTCCAGGGGCACCCCGAAGCCAGCCCAGGTCCGAAAGATGTTGCACCACTGTTCGACCACTTTATTGAATTGATTGAAGCCGCTCAGGCCGCGAAGTAACAGAAACAGGAAATACCGAGACATGCCAAAACGTACAGACATACAAAGTATTCTGATTATCGGTGCTGGTCCGATCGTTATCGGTCAGGCCTGTGAGTTCGACTACTCAGGCGCCCAGGCTTGTAAAGCACTGCGTGAAGAGGGTTACCGGGTTATCCTGGTGAACTCTAACCCTGCGACCATCATGACTGACCCGTCGATGGCCGATGCGACCTACATTGAACCTATCACTGTAGAAGCCGTTGCTAAAATCATTGAAAAAGAACGTCCTGATGTACTGCTGCCTACCATGGGTGGTCAGACCGCACTGAACTGCGCCCTCGGTCTTGAGTCAGCTGGTGTACTGGAAAAGTTCGGCGTTGAGATGATCGGTGCCAACGCAGATACCATCGATAAAGCAGAAGATCGTGACCGCTTTGATAAGGCAATGAAGGCCATTGGTCTTGAGTGCCCTCGTGCCGGTATCGCGCACAGCATCGAAGAAGCGCGTGAAGTTCAGAAAACACTGGGCTTCCCATGCATTATCCGTCCGTCGTTCACCATGGGTGGCACCGGTGGTGGTATTGCTTACAACAAAGAAGAGTTCGAAGAAATCTGTACTCGCGGTCTGGACCTGTCTCCAACCAACGAGCTGCTGATCGACGAGTCTCTGATCGGTTGGAAAGAATATGAGATGGAAGTGGTTCGTGACAAAAACGACAACTGCATCATCATCTGTTCGATCGAAAACTTCGATGCGATGGGTGTGCACACCGGTGACTCCATTACGGTGGCGCCTGCGCAGACCCTGAGCGACAAAGAATATCAGATCATGCGTGACGCCTCTCTGGCGGTACTGCGTGAGATCGGTGTAGAAACCGGTGGTTCTAACGTTCAGTTCGGTATCAACCCGAAAGACGGCCGTATGGTCGTCATCGAGATGAATCCTCGTGTGTCCCGTTCTTCGGCGTTGGCATCGAAAGCGACCGGTTTCCCGATTGCTAAAGTGGCTGCCAAGCTGGCCGTTGGTTATACGCTCGACGAGCTGCAGAACGACATCACCGGCGGCGCGACGCCAGCGTCATTTGAGCCGTCGATCGACTATGTCGTGACTAAAATCCCTCGTTTTACCTTTGAGAAATTCCCACAGGCTGACGGTCGTCTGACCACTCAGATGAAGTCCGTGGGTGAGGTAATGGCGATTGGCCGTACTCAGCAGGAGTCTCTGCAGAAAGCCCTGCGTGGTCTTGAAGTGGGCTCTGTTGGTTTTGACCCAATGGTCGATCCAAAAGATCCAATGTCACGCGACAAGGTGATTTCGGAACTGCGTACGCCAGCGTCTGAGCGCATCTGGTACGTGGGTGATGCTTTCCGTCTGGGTATGTCGGTTGAAGAAGTGTATGAGCACTCTGCGATTGACCCATGGTTCCTTGTACAGATCGAAGATCTGATTAAAGAAGAAGAAGCTGTAGCTCAGAGCAGCCTGCAGGCGCTGAATGGCGACCGCATGTTCCGCTTGAAGCGCAAAGGTTTCTCTGACGCACGTTTGGCAGAGCTACTCGGCGTGACCGAAAAGACCGTGCGTAAGCATCGCCATAAGTTGAACATTCATCCGGTGTACAAGCGCGTTGATACTTGTGCGGCCGAGTTTGCGACAGACACCGCCTACATGTACTCAACGTACGAAGAAGAGTGTGAAGCGAATCCGTCGGACCGTGAAAAAATCATCGTTCTGGGTGGTGGTCCTAACCGTATCGGTCAGGGCATTGAGTTTGACTACTGCTGTGTACACGCAGCACTGGCATCGAAAGAAGAAGGTTTCGAAGCCATCATGGTCAACTGTAACCCAGAAACAGTATCGACGGACTACGACACCTCTGACCGCCTGTACTTCGAACCGGTAACTCTGGAAGATGTACTGGAAATCGTTGCCAAAGAGAAGCCGAAAGGCGTCATTGTTCAGTACGGTGGTCAGACGCCACTGAAGCTGGCTGACGAACTCGAAGCGGCGGGCGTACCGATTATTGGTACGTCACCAGAAGCGATTGACCGTGCTGAAGACCGTGAGCGCTTCCAGCAGATGATTCAGCGTCTGGGTCTTAAGCAGCCGGTGAACGCGACCGTGACGTCCACCGAAGAAGCTATCGCTAAGGCGGCGGACATTGGTTATCCGCTGGTTGTTCGTCCGTCCTATGTACTGGGCGGTCGTGCCATGGAAATCGTGAGTAACGAGAAAGCGCTACGTCGCTACATGACCGAAGCCGTAAAAGTGTCTAACGACTCTCCGGTTCTGCTTGATCACTTCCTGGACCGTGCGATCGAAGTCGACATCGATGCCGTATGTGACGGCGAACAGGTGGTTATCGGCGGCATCATGCAGCACATCGAACAGGCGGGTATTCACTCTGGTGACTCTGCGTGTTCACTGCCTCCATATAGCCTGGCAAAAGATGTTCAGGACGAAATGCGTGCGCAGGTTGCTGCGATGGCGCTGGAGCTGGGTGTGGTTGGTCTGATGAATACGCAGCTGGCGTATCAGGACGGCGAAATCTATGTGATCGAGGTGAACCCTCGCGCATCCCGCACGGTTCCATTCGTATCTAAGTGCATCGGTACGTCATTGGCAGCCATTGCTGCGAAAGTGATGACGGGTAAGTCTCTGGCGGAACTTGGTTTCACCAGCGAAGTCGTACCATCTTACTTCTCAGTAAAAGAAGCCGTCTTCCCGTTCAATAAGTTCCAGGGCGTCGATCCGATTCTTGGTCCTGAAATGAAATCGACCGGTGAAGTCATGGGTGCTGGCAGCACGTTTGGCGAAGCTTTCTTTAAGGCGCAGCTGGGTGCGGGTGCGTTCCTTCCGAATGAAGGTCTGGCTTTCCTGTCAGTGCGTGACGCAGATAAAGAAGGCGTTGTCGAAGTGGCGAAAGGCCTGATTGCTTGTGGCTTTAAGGTGATTTCGACCGATGGTACCTGTCGCGTGCTTCGTGAAGCGGGCGTAGAAAGTGCTCGTGTTAATAAGGTTAACGAAGGTCGTCCGCACATTGTTGATATGATTAAGAACGATGAAATCGCTCTCATTGTTAACACGACTGACGGCCCGCAGGCGATTGTGGATTCTGCTGATATCCGTCGCAGTGCACTGCAGCACAAGGTGTATTACACCACCACGCTGGCAGGTGCTGAAGCGGTAGTAGAAGCGTTGCGTTCCGAAGGTCTGAAAGAAGTTCGTCGTCTTCAGGAACTGCACGCTTCGATTTAATTCAGTCGAGGCGCGTTATTCCATCATCGCGAATGAAATAGCGTCATTAATAACAATATCCAGATGCCCGGAGCGAATGACTTCGGGCATCTTCTATAACAAGGGAGTCAAAATACGATGCAAAAGTATCCTATGACTGTCGAAGGCGAAAAAGCGCTGCGAGATGAACTGCAGCAGCTGAAAACAGTTGAGCGTCCTCGTGTTATTCAGGACATCGCTGATGCACGTGAGCATGGTGATCTGAAAGAGAATGCTGAATATCACGCGGCGCGTGAGCAGCAGGGCTTTATCGAGGGTCGTATTCAGGACATTGAGGGTAAACTGTCAAACGCTCAGGTGATTGATATCAAATCGATTCCTCATTCCGGCAAAGTACTATTCGGTACTACAGTGAGCATCATTAACGTCGATACTGATGAAGAAGTGGAATACCGCATTGTTGGTGACGATGAAGCAGATATTAAAAACAACCGCATTTCAGTGTCTTCACCGATTGCGCGAGCGCTGATTGGGAAATCAGAAGGTGACACTGTGGTGGTTAATATCCCAAGTGGTACCGTTGAATATGAAATTGATGAAGTGAAGCACGTGTAGTTGTGTTCATGATTTCGTCAATGAAAACAAAAGAGCCCGCGTCCAGCGGGCTTTTTTGTTGGGGTGGTTCAATGAACCGGTTGGGTGCTGCTATTTATGTTACTGAGCTGAGGATGCTGTTTTCAGAACCTGCCAGTAACTTGGGGGGACAGGGGTAATTTTGTGTTCCTGCATCAGTCTGTGCAACTCGGGAAGCTGCCAGAAAGGTACAGAGACCAGAGCATGATGTTCAATATGGAAATTAACATGGCATGGAGCGAACAGTGCGCGGGCAATAACACCGGCGCGTGTTGTCCGTGTGTTTTTAAGCATGTCTCCGGTACGTTCTGTGACTGCATGTTCGGCAATGGCTCGTACCCTGATGCAGAAGGGATATGTGAACAGATAACTTGCCCACCACAGTGCGAATAGCTCGGTTAGATTCAGGCTGAATGCCGCGGCAAAGAACACAGAATGAAAAATCAGTGTGCGGCGACTGTTGACGAGAAAAGCGCGCAGATGTCGAAGTTTTCCCCAGTCATCCCGATCCAGTTTTTCGACTACGCCAGTCACATTCCAGCGAATTAATTCCGCGTTCATCATGGCCAGGCCGATGACTGATTTGAGACCTGTCTGACCGGTGAAGTCTCTTATGAATTTTCGAATCAGGGATGGTTTGGTGGTCGGAAATCCTTCAATCAATGGAAGGTCGACGTCTTTTTCTGTTCCGGTATGAATGTGGTGTTGGGCGTGATGGTGTCGGTATTTTATAAGATCCAGATAAACGGGCGCGGCGCATAGCCAGTGGGTCACGGTGTCATTCAGCTTGCCGTTGGCAAACAGTGTACGGTGGGCGCCTTCATGAGTCAGGATGGCTAAAGCCAGAATGCGTCCGCCAAGGAATAGCAGGCAGAGTGTAACCACAGGTATAGACCAGTAGCCTAACTGATCCATAGCCAGCCAGGCTGAAGCAAGCAGCATTGAGATTGCGATCCAGCACTTGGCCACCGCCATTGCGCCGTGAAGGTCTGAGCGTTGCTGCAGTCGAGCGATGGTGTCAGCCCCCAGGACTTCGTTGAGCCTTTGGCGGGCGGACTCCCGCAATAGTCCAGTTTCAAATAGAGCTCTATCGTCGTTCATTGGGTTACCAGTTTTATTATTGTATCCTCCTATTACACTATTTGAATCAATGGGGTGAATCAAGTAACTATTCCTTTCGGGCTGCTATGCTAGTATGTGACGACAATAAGATCAGAATGCCTGTATGCCCAGCTCCGAAAGCTCGTATCCCGCAAAGAAGTTAATCCTGAACCTTGTAAAAGAGGCGCAACAGCCGATCTCTGCACAGGTCATGGTGCGTATGGCAGAGTTGTTTTCTGTCGAAGCGAATAATGTGCGTGTAACCTTGAACCGGTTGACCCGTCAGGATTTTCTGGATCTGACAGAGCGCGGCATTTATGTGCTTGGCCCCGCTGCGAAACATCTTGCAGAGCGGCAAAGCGCCTGGCGGCGTACGGAAGACAAAGTCCGTCCATGGGAAGGTCAGTGGATTGCTATATATGCAGCACATCTGGGACGGCGCGATCGTAAAGTGCTTCGCCAGCGCCAGCGTGCTATGACCATGTTGGGCTTCAGCGAACTTTATCAGGGGATGCTGGTTCGCCCTGATAATCTTCGGACTTCATTGCCCGATCTGACCAATCAGTTGTTTCACCTCGGGCTCGAGACAGAAGCATGTGTATTCCGTGCAGAGGCTTTCAATCCGGGGGCAGAACCTGTGCCACAGACGCTGTGGCCGGTTGCAGAGATCAATGCCCGGTATCGTAACAATACGGAAGAAATGCAGAACTGGAGGTCATCGTTTGAGGACAAGCCGCTCGATGTTGCAGCACGAGAGTGTTTTCTGATCGGTGACCGCGTGCTTCGCGATATTGCTTATGATCCGCTTCTTCCTGAGCAGATTGTGGATCAGCAGGCCCGCAGTGAGATGGTTGAGACAATGGCTGACTTTGATGATCTTGGTAAGTCTATCTGGCGGGAATTGATCAGCCGCTTTATCGAAGATCAGACCTGAGCGGTCTGATCTTACGTTCCCGATTATCTCGATGACGTTATGGGCAGCTGACCAGGTCTACGCCCAGCTCGTCTGATCCATCATCGGCTTCGATAGCCTTCATCATTTTCTGAAGTCGTTTACCGGCTTCACGACGCTTCATTGCCTTGTTATAGCGGCGAACCTGAACATCGTCTTTCAGCTCAAGCGGTGGCAAAGGGGTAGGCTTATTGTTTTCATCCATCGCAACCATATTAAAGTAGCAGGTGTGCGTGTGACGGACGGTTTTCAGTTTGATGTCCTCAGCGATCACTTTGATGCCGATTTCCATGGAGGTGCGTCCGACGTAGTTGACCGTCGCAAGGCAGGTAACCAGTTCGCCAATATGAATGGGCTGCTTGAACAGCACATTATCGACAGAGAGCGTAACAGCGTAGTGGCCGCTGTACCTCATTGCGCATGTGTAGGCGACTTTATCGAGGAGTTTGAGTAATTCTCCTCCGTGCATGTTACCGGAGAAGTTGGCCATGCCGGGGGTAACCAGCTCGGTCATTTCGGTCTGGATAATCTGACCCATGAATCTTACCTTGGTTTAGACAAGCGTTCATTTTGTCAGATTATTCGATATTTATCAGCGGTTTAGTGCCAACGTCGGCTTTGTCGTACAAGAAATAGAACCGCTAAAGAAAAAGCCGCACTGCGAAACACAGTACGGCTTTAAAGAGCGGAAGTGTCAGGCGTTATATCTTCTCGACTAACAGGCTGCCGACTGAGTAACCTGCACCGAAGGAGCAGATCAGGCCTTTCTCGCCGCTTTCGAAGCCATCTTTGTGGCGGTGGAAAGCAATCAGGGAGCCAGCGGACGCCGTATTCGCAAATTCATCCAGGACGATGGGGGTTTCATTCGCCTCGGGTTCGCGGCCCAGGAGCTTCTTGGCTGCAAACATATTCATTGTCAGGTTGGCCTGGTGCAGCCACATGCGTTTGAGGTCGCTGGCCTCAAGCTTGTTCTCTACCAGCTGTTCACTAATGAATCCAGTCACCAGGGGCAGCAGCTCTTTGAATACCTTACGGCCATTCTGGCGGAAGTATGGACGGTCTTCAGGCAGTTGATCATCACTGAAGCTGTGGTCTGTATAGTTGCCGTCGCAGCGGATGTTGTCGGAGAAGGTAGTCATCTGCTTGGTGTCGAGTACGCGGAATGCGTAATCGGCTGTACAGGTATCTTCGAGTTCCATGACAACTGCGGTCGCGACGTCACCGAAAATAAAGTGGCTGTCACGTGATTTGAGATTGACCTGAGGAGAGGCAAACTCAGGATTTACCACCAGAACACACTTTGCTGTTCCAGCCTTGAGGGCTGTGAAGGCGTTAATCATTGCAAAGGTCATGGTCGAGCAGGCAATCCCCATATCGTACGCGAACCCTTTGATGCCCAGTTTCTGCTGAACTTCAACCGCGGCAGACGGATAGGGACGCTGATGATTGGTGGTGCCCATGATCACCAGATCGATGTCTTCCGGCTTTTTATTGGCTTGCTCCATCGCTTCCCGACCCGCCGCAATAGCCATAGTGACTGTTTCTGGCTCGTCACCGGCCAGGGCTGGCTTGAAAGTGGGTGCCATACGCTCAGGGTCCAGCATCCCTTCTTTATACATCACATAACGCGATTTGATGCCCGAAGCTTTCTCAACGAACTCGCTGCTTGATGTAGGTAATGCTTCAACATCTCCCGCTTCAATCGCGGCGGCATTTTCAGCATTAAACTTTTCAACGTAGGCGTTGTACGCCTGGATGAGTTCATCGTTGGAGACAGTGTGTGGCGGAATAAAGAGGCCTGAGCCTGAAATAACAATGTTCGACATCGCTGCTTAACCTTTTTTATTTTGCATTATCCCCGCTGCGGGCTCGGTATCCAACCTCTGCACGGGTCCGGTGGTTAATTTGTCCTGATTTGCGGCGCTCAGCGCTGCAGGTTTGATAAAGCCGGTTTTGCTTTCGGGTTCCGTCGCAGAAGCAGGGCGGTGTTGCCGATCTGCTGGACCAATTCTACTCCGGTACGTTTGACCAGCTCAGTGATGACCGCTTTTTTAACCTCACGATCACCGACTGATACTTTGATTTTTATCAGTTCGTGATCATCGAGAGCACGGTTCAGCTCTTCCATGACGCCATCAGTGAGGCCGTTGCCTGCCACTGTGACAATAGGGTTCAGGGTATGGCCAATAGATCTGTAGGCCTTCTTCTGTTCGTTGCTTAACGCCATAGGGTTCGGTCGCTCGACTTTAGGGTGTAAAATATGGCCAAAGTATACCTCAGGTGCATGAGAATAACTGCATTCTGAGTGCCACACAGACGTAAAATTACGGAGTACATGGCCTTATGGCGCGCTCGAAATCCAGTGCAGACTGGTTGAAAGAACATGTTGACGATATCTGGGTCCAGAAGGCACAGCAGGATGGCTATAGAACGCGGGCCAGTTATAAACTCATTGAGCTGGATGATAAGGACAAACTGATACGCCCCGGTTCTGTGGTTGTGGATCTCGGTTCAGCGCCTGGTGGTTGGTCGCAGGTGGTTGCGCAGCGAGTCGGTGAGAAGGGGCTTGTCATTGCTTCTGACATTCTGGAAATGGACGCCATCGCTGATGTGACCTTTATTCAGGGGGACTTCACCACAGAAGAAATCTACGACCAGCTTGTCGATGTGATCGATGGTCGTCCGGTAGACCTTGTAATCTCGGATATGGCCCCCAATATGAGTGGTATGTCGTCTATTGACCAGCCTGGCGCTATGTATCTTGTAGAGCTGGCGCTGGACATGGCGCGTCAAGTGTTGAAACCAAACGGCAGTTTCGTAGCCAAAGTGTTTCAGGGCGAAGGCTTCGATGCTTACCTGGCTGATATGAAACAGTCGTTTGCGAAAGTAATGATTCGTAAACCCAAAGCATCACGAGCGCGGTCACGAGAAGTGTATATCGTCGCTAAAGGTTTCCGTCCCTGAGCATAGGCTGCTAAGCTAAGCAGAGTGATTCCGGCCGCGTGGCGGTCTGTACGAGTAAGGTGGTGCCTCACATGGCAAAGAATTTCGTTTTATGGGCTGTTATCGCCGCTGTGCTGATGATGGTATTTCAAGGTCTGAACCCGGTAGACCGCAGTAACAGCTGGTCATACTCCGAGTTTATGAAGGCTGTTGAGAGTGGTCAGGTCGAGTCGGTGACCATCTCTGGGCAATCTATCAAGGGTACGTCGCGAGGCGGGCAGGCTTTTGAGTCTGTTCTACCAGCGTTTGATGACAAACTGATGGACACCCTGCTGGTGAATGACGTCGAAGTAATCGGCGAAAAACCAGAGAAACAGAGCTTCTTGTCGCAGTTGTTGCTGGCGTCCTTGCCGATCCTCATTATTATCGCGGTCTTCATGCTGTTTATGCGTCAGATGCAGGGCGGTGGCTCTGGTCGCGGCGGCCCTATGGCATTTGGTAAGAGCAAAGCCAAGCTGCTGAGCGAAGATCAGATCAAGACGACCTTCGGCGACGTAGCCGGCTGTGACGAAGCTAAAGAGGATGTGAAAGAGCTGGTTGAGTTCCTGCGGGAGCCAGGTAAGTACCAGAAACTGGGCGGTAAGATACCTCGCGGTGTTCTGATGGTCGGCCAGCCGGGTACAGGTAAAACATTGCTGGCGAAAGCGATTGCCGGTGAAGCACGTGTACCTTTCTTTTCAATTTCAGGGTCTGACTTCGTAGAAATGTTTGTCGGTGTGGGTGCGTCCCGTGTCCGAGACATGTTCGAACAAGCAAAGAAACAGGCTCCATGCATCATCTTTATCGACGAAATTGATGCCGTGGGTCGTTCTCGTGGTGTTGGTATCGGTGGTGGTAACGACGAACGCGAACAAACCCTCAACCAGCTCCTCGTTGAGATGGATGGTTTCGAAGTGAACGATGGCATTATCGTTATCGCCGCGACTAACCGTCCGGATGTACTCGATCCGGCGCTGCTGCGTCCTGGACGCTTCGACCGTCAGGTGGTTGTTGGTCTGCCAGATATTCGTGGCCGAGAACAGATTCTTCAGGTGCACATGAAAAAGGCACCCGTCTCCGATGATGTGAACGCGTCTCTTATTGCCCGTGGTACGCCTGGCTTCTCGGGTGCAGATCTGGCAAACCTCGTGAATGAGGCTGCGCTCTTTGCTGCCCGTGCCAATCGTTCTGAAGTAACGATGGAAGAGTTTGAAAAGGCAAAAGACAAGATTCTCATGGGTGCTGAACGCAAAACCATGGTCATGTCTGAGAAAGAGAAAGAAAACACAGCCTATCACGAGGCTGGACACGCGATCGTTGGTCGACTCGTACCAGAGCATGATCCGGTCTACAAAGTATCTATCATTCCACGTGGTCGCGCGCTGGGTGTGACTATGTTCCTGCCGGAAGAGGATCGTCACTCAATCAGTAAACGCGGTATTGAGAGCAATATCTGCTCGCTCTACGGTGGTCGGATCGCTGAAGAACTGACGCTGGGCAAAGAGGGTGTAACGACTGGCGCTTCGAACGACATTGAGCGCGCGACTAAGTATGCGCGCAACTATGTCACCAAGTGGGGGCTGTCTGACAAGCTGGGTGCTCAGTTGTACTCGGAAGACGAGCAGGGCGGTTACCTGGGAAGTTCAGGTGGCGGCCAGATGGCACACCTGTCTGATGATACTGCGCGGACGATTGACTCAGAGGTGAAAGAGCTGCTCGATAGTTGTTATCAGCGTGCGACTCAGATTCTGGTAGATAACCGCGATAAGCTGGAAATGATGAAAGATGCTCTGATGGAGTACGAGACGATCGATTCCGATCAGATTGATGACATCATGTCTGGAACCAAACCGCGCCCACCAAAAGGCTGGGGAGATGGTTCAGGTGGTTCTCCTGCAATGCCTGCTGATGATTCGGTGGAAAAAGAGTCGCGGGATATGGCCAGTGATGACGATGATGTCGCTGGTGAGCCGGCTGGCGAACGTCAGTAAGTATTAAGGCTCTGAAAAATGTAACAGGCACCGGTCTCCGGTGCCTGTTTTTTATTAATACCCTCGTATGATCTGATCCGGACCTCCCTGTGAAACTTTCTTGTGGTAACCGCACTCTGGACCTCGGTTCCGCCCATGTTATGGGTATCCTTAACGTCACCCCTGACTCCTTCTCTGATGGCGGTCAATACAATCAGTTGGATAAGGCCCTTGCTCGTGCCGAAAGTATGGTGGCCGAAGGAGCAACCATTCTTGATATTGGTGGTGAGTCCACTCGACCGGGAGCTGCTGCAGTCACCGTTGCGGAAGAGCTCGAACGCGTCGTGCCTGTTGTAGAGGGGATTGCGGCGAGGCTTGATGTTGCTATCTCAGTCGATACCAGTACCGCAGAAGTAATCAGTCAGGCGGCAAGCGCGGGAGCTCACCTGATTAATGATGTCCGAGCGTTACGTCGGGATGGGGCTTTGCAGGCCGCAGCCGATTCGCAGTTGCCTGTTTGTCTGATGCATATGCAGGGGGAACCTGACACTATGCAGAAGAATCCAAGATATGATGATGTTGTTCAGGATGTCAGGAATTTTCTGAAAGAGCGCATTGCCGCTGCTCACGCTGTAGGCATTGCCTCCGAGAAAATTCTGCTCGATCCGGGGTTTGGTTTCGGTAAAACACGTGTACACAATTACACGCTCCTGAACCGACTCGAGCAGATAGCCGCTTTGGGGTATCCATTACTGACCGGCTTGTCTCGTAAACGTATGATCGCAGATGTTCTCAATAGCACTGGGGACGCAACTGAGCGTGACGATGCAAGTGCAGCGGCTGCGACGCTTTGCGCTATGAAAGGTGCGCGCATTATCAGGGCGCACAATGTTAAAAAGACCTGGGAAGCGTTGCAGGTCGTGAATGCAACCCTGAGGGAAGGGCATGAGTAGAAAGTATTTTGGCACCGATGGTATCCGAGGACGGGTCGGTGAAGGGGCTATCACCCCAGAATTTGTGATGCGTCTTGGTTGGGCGGCAGGGAAGGTGTTTGCCAAGCGTGGCGTAAGCCGTATTCTGATCGGTAAAGACACCCGTATTTCGGGCTATATGTTTGAGTCGGCGCTTGAAGCTGGTCTGTCAGCGGCTGGTGTTGATATCGGTTTGCTGGGGCCTATCCCAACGCCGGGTATCGCTTATCTGACGCGTACCTTCCGTGCTGATGCTGGCATCGTGATCAGTGCGTCACATAACCCTTATTACGACAACGGCATTAAGTTTTTCTCAGCGGATGGCACCAAGTTACCCGATGAAGTGGAGCTTGAGATTGAGAGTTATCTGGACCAGCCGATTGAGTGTGTCGAGTCGGATAAACTGGGTAAGGCTGTCCGCATCAACGATGCGGCCGGGCGCTACATTGAGTTCTGCAAAGGTACGGCAAATTCCCTGAATCTGCGCGGCCTGAAGCTGGTACTGGACTGCAGTAACGGAGCAACCTATCAGATTGCGCCGTCAGTATTCAGCGAACTGGGTGCTACGGTGACAACCATAGGCAATACCCCGGACGGTCTGAATATCAATAAAGACTGCGGCTCTACATCGCCAGAAAAACTTCGTGATGTGGTTCTGGAGCAGAAAGCCGACCTGGGTATCGCTTTCGACGGTGACGGTGATCGCGTCATGATGGTTGATCACACAGGTGAACTGGTCGACGGCGATCAGTTGCTTTACATCGTTGCCAGCCATGCTGCTGAGCAAGGCCGGTTAAATGGTGGCGTGGTGGGTACTCAGATGAGTAACCTCGGCCTTGAACTGGCGCTTAAAGAGCAGGGCATCGATTTTGTGCGCGCAAAAGTGGGCGACCGCTATGTGATGCAAAAACTGGTTGAGCACAACTGGCGCTTCGGTGGTGAATCGTCCGGGCACCTTCTTTGTCTGGATGCCAATACCACCGGCGACGGCATCGTGTCGGCTCTGCAGGTTCTGGTCGCTCTGCGGGATACCGGCGTTGGTCTGCGTGAATGGACTGAGCGCATGAGTAAAATGCCACAGACAATGATTAATGTCCGCCGTCAGCGTGATCTTGATGTCATGGCGGATGAGCGTGTTCAGCAAGCGCTTACTGCAACAGAGAAAAAACTAGGCGACCGGGGCAGAGTGCTGCTGCGCCCTTCAGGCACTGAGCCGCTAGTGCGTGTGATGGTTGAAGCAGACGATCCGGCGGTAACACAGTTATTGGCGCAGGAATTGGCCGAAGAAGTCAGCAAGGTACTGGCATAGACAGACGTCGCCAGTATCGTCCATCTTGTTTCAGACGAGCTTCTCAGATAGTATCTGCGCTCTTTGAATTTTGGGGTGACACATGCGTCGCATATTAGTAGCCGGAAACTGGAAGATGAACGCTTCGCGCGCTCAGACTGACACTTTGATTACGGGGCTCCGTAATGCCGGTGAACTTTCATGTGATCTGGCTGTGTTTCCTCCGTTTCCGTACCTGAGTCAGGCTATTTCCGTCGCAGACGGCAGTCAGATACGTGTTGGTGCCCAGAACTGCGCCGAGGCAGGTAGTGGTGCATACACAGGTGAAGTATCCGCAGAAATGCTGACAGACCTGGGCGCCAGTATGGTCATTATTGGTCATTCAGAGCGCCGGACTTTGTACGCTGAAACTGACGACGTCGTTCTTCGTAAGACACGACAGGCACTGGACCACGGTCTGGTCGCTGTTGTTTGTGTCGGAGAAACGCTGGAGGAACGCCAGAGCGGAAAAGCTGAAGAAGTTGTTGGGGCTCAGATGTCGCTTCTGATTTCAGAGCTTTCTGATGCAGATTGGGAAAACGTAGTCATTGCTTACGAACCCGTCTGGGCGATCGGCACTGGCGAAACAGCAACACCTGAGCAAGCGCAGGCCATCCATGCGTTTATTCGTGGATTGTTGAATCAACGGAATACAGATCTCGGTGCGGCGACACGTTTGCTTTACGGCGGAAGCGTAAAAGCTGCAAATGCGGCTGAATTATTTTCACAACAGGATATCGATGGTGGTCTGGTCGGCGGGGCTTCCCTCGATGTAGATGAATTTCTCGGTATTTGTCGGGCATAAGGGCTCAGGATTTTATGGAACAGATTATTCTCATCGGTCACATCGTCATTGCTATCGCGATTATCGCTTTTGTTCTGATGCAGCAAGGTAAGGGTGCTGACGCAGGCGCTTCGTTTGGTTCGGGTGCGTCCCAGACTGTGTTCGGTTCTGCGGGGTCTGCTAACTTCCTGAGCCGTACCACTGCAATTCTTGCTACCGCATTTTTCATTACCAGCCTTGGTTTGGCCATTTATGCCAAGCAAAAGGCCTCTGGTGCAGATGAAGCAGGAATTCCTACACTGGAAGTGCAAGAAGTACTTGAGCAAGACACCCCAGTTGTGGAAGAATACGCGCCGTCTGAAGATGACGCTCCAGAACTGGACGCTTCTGCTGAAGCAGATGCACCGGTTGTGGAAACGACGGAAGAAACGACTAAGTAATTTCTTCCCCTGTGTGCGGATGTGGTGGAATTGGTAGACACGCCATCTTGAGGGGGTGGTGAGCAACGCTCGTGCGAGTTCGAGTCTCGCCATCCGCACCAACTTATTCCGATGATCGTGACTCAACGGTCATCTGAGAAAGCGGACCAGGGTTCGCTTTTTTTATTGGCAGCGCGTATAATGCGTCTGCTTATTTGAAAAGCCCCTCACGTCAGGGGCTTTTTAGTAGCTGGCATTCTGAAATTGTCTGTTTATGGATGCTCAGTATCACAGGAATCTGCTCTGCAGGTTCCGGTCTGCAAAAGGCAGTAGCGGACTGGGCACATGTTGCCCAGTTTTTGTTTGTGGCGAGAGCCAAATCCCCGGGAGAATTTATCGTGGCAAAAGAGAGTCTGTTAAACGAACTGCTCGGTCCGGTCGTTGAGTCCATGGGATATACCTTCTGGGGGCTTGAATATCTCTCCCAGGGTAAAGACACGGTATTGCGCGTGTTTATTGATCACGAGAACGGTATCACCGTTGATGACTGCGCTGCAGTCAGTCGTCAGATCAGTAGTGTGATGGATGTAGAAGATCCGATCTCTCAGGTTTACAACCTGGAAGTGTCATCCCCAGGTATGGATCGTCCTGTGTTCACACTCGAGCAGTACGCGTCATTAGCAGGAAATATTATCGACGTACGTTTACGCATGGCGTTTGACGGGCGGCGGAAATTCAAGGGCCAATTAATTGGTGTGGAGCAGGAAGACATCGTTCTTCGCGTTGACGATAACGAATACCTGTTGCCTATCGAGCTGATTGAAAAGGCTAACGTTGTTCCACAATTCAAGGATTAAGGTTGCAAAGCGAGGCTAGAAGATGAGCAAAGAAATTCTCCTGGTCGCGGAAGCGGTTTCCAACGAGAAAGGCGTTTCCAGGGAAATTATTTTTCAGGCGATCGAATCGGCGTTGGCCGCGGCAGCGAAAAAACGTTACGAAGATGAAGAGGCCGTTATTCGTGTGGATATCGACCGCAAAACTGGCGACTACGAAACTTTCCGTAGCTGGCTGGTAGTAAGCAATGATGTGGTTCCAGGACTTGGTGACGAGCTGACCCTGCAAGAAGCGCATGAAATTGATACGAACCTGCAGCCGGGTGATACCTATGAAATTCAGGTAGAAAATCCTGATTTCGGTCGTATTGCGGCCCAGGCAGCTAAACAGATTATTGTACAGAAGGTACGTGAAGCTGAACGTGCGCAAGTCGTTGAACAGTATGAACACCGCGTCGGTGAGTTGATCGGTGGCACTGTTAAGAAAGTGACTCGTGACAATGTGATTGTCGACCTGGGTAACAACGCTGAAGCGCTGATGCCTAAAGATCAGTTAATTGGTCGTGAAATTATGCGTATGGGCGATCGTATTCGCGCCATTCTGTTTGATATCCGCCCAGAGAATCGCGGCCCTCAACTTATGCTGAGTCGCACGGTTCCAGCCATGCTGATCGAACTGTTCCGTATCGAAGTTCCTGAGATTTCTGAAGAAGTTATCGAGATTAAAGGTGCAGCACGTGATCCGGGTTCACGCGCAAAAATCGCGGTTAAATCCAACGATAAGCGTATCGATCCAGTGGGTGCTTGTGTGGGTATGCGCGGTGCGCGTGTTCAGGCCGTTACCAACGAACTCGGTGGCAACGAACGTATCGATATCGTTCTCTGGGATGATAACCCAGCTCAACTGGTGATCAATGCGATGGCGCCAGCAGAGGTTGCTTCGATTGTTGTTGATGAAGAAGCCAATTCAATGGATGTTGCGGTTGCAGAAGACAATCTGGCACAGGCTATCGGCCGTGGTGGTCAGAATGTTCGTCTGGCTTCTGAATTGACGGGTTGGGAAATCAACGTCATGACCGAAGAAGACGCAATCGAGAAGCAGAACGAAGAAGCGTCTGGCTTTATTGAAGGCTTTGTGAACAGCCTCGATATCGACGAAGACTTCGCAATACTTCTGGTGGAGGAGGGGTTCACTACCCTCGAAGAAATCGCCTACGTACCTATGGAAGAAATGCTTCAGATCGATGGCCTTGATGAGGATGTCGTGACCGAGCTGCGTAATCGCGCCAAAGATGTGTTGCTGACTCAGGCGATTGCGTCTGAAGAAGTACTGGAATCAGCACAGCCGGCGGAAGACCTTCTCAATATGGAAGGCATGGAAAAGCATCTGGCATTGGTTCTCGCCAGCAAAGGTATCTGCACAATGGAAGACCTTGCTGAACAAGCAATTGATGACCTCCTGGATGTAGAAGGGATGACCGAAGAAAAAGCGGGTGAGCTGATCATGACTGCCCGTAAGCCTTGGTTTGAAGGCACTGAATAATCACTCGCCCGGTATAGGAGAAACGTATGGCAGATGTAACAGTTAAAGAACTCGCCGACGTGGTAGGGACGAGCACAGACCGCCTGCTCTCCCAGATGAAAGAAGCGGGCCTGCCTCAGAGCTCTGAGGCTGACACCGTGAATGATGAGCAGAAGCAGAGTCTGCTCGCATTTTTGAAAAAAAGTCACGGCGAAGCGAATGCTGAACCGAAGAAAATCACCCTGAAGCGTAAAGTCACTACGACTTTGAAAACCGGTCAGGGCGGTAAAAAAGCGGTCAATATCGAAGTCCGTAAAAAGCGTACTTATGTGAAGCGCGAAGAAGTGGACGTGGCGGCAGAAAAAGCACGCCAGGAAGAAGAAGCGCGTATTGCAGCAGAAAAAGAAGCAGCGTTAAAAGCGCAGGCAGAAGCAGAAAAAGCGGCAGCTGAAGCAGCTGCCCCTGCGAAAGCTGAGCCGGTAGCGGCACCTTCAGAAACTAAGCCTGTGGAATCTGCAGCTGAAGCCAAAGCAGCACCGGCAGAAGCTAAAGAGCCAGCGAAGAAGAAGGCTGATGCAAAACCTGCGTTGACGCCAGAAGAGGAAGCAGCGCAGAAGCGTGCTGAGGCCGAAGCGGCACAACAGCGCGATGAGCAGCAGCGTAAGAAGAACAAAACACCTGAGCGTAAGCGTACTGACAAAGATAGCCGATTCGATAATGAAGATAATCGTGGTGGCCGTAATCAGCGTCGACCAAAAGCTAAGCTGAAGACCAAAGGTCGTAGCAGTAACCGCAATGCAAATAACGAGCATGCGTTTACTAAGCCGACAGCACCAGTGGTTCGTGAAGTTGAACTTCCTGAAACCATTACTGTGGGTGATCTTGCCTCTAAGATGGCCGTGAAAGCGGGTGAAGTGATTAAAGAACTGATGAAAATGGGCGTTATGGCGACCATTAATCAGCCTCTTGATCAGGACACTGCATCACTGGTTGTCGAAGAAATGGGTCACAAGGTGTCTAAGCTGATTGCCGACAACCAGCTGGAGCAGGACGTGACTGAAGGCGTCAGTTATGACGGCGATGAAACCACTCGTGCACCTGTGGTTACCGTGATGGGTCACGTTGACCATGGTAAAACCTCGCTGCTCGATTATATTCGTAGCTCGCGTGTCGCTTCGGGTGAAGCCGGTGGTATTACTCAGCACATCGGTGCGTACCACGTTGAAACTGACCACGGCATGGTGTCTTTCCTGGATACACCAGGGCACGCGGCGTTTACCTCAATGCGTGCTCGCGGTGCTCAGGCAACCGACGTCGTGATTCTGGTGGTTGCAGCCGATGATGGTGTAATGCCTCAGACCGAAGAAGCGGTACAACACGCTAAGTCGGCAGGCGTACCTCTGGTGGTTGCCGTTAACAAGATGGATAAAGAAGGTGTTGATCCGGATCGTGTTAAAAACGAACTGTCAGCACGCGATGTGATTCCGGAAGACTGGGGCGGTGATGTTCCATTTATCCCAGTATCCGCGAAGACCGGTATGGGGATTGAGGCACTGCTGGAAGCCGTCATTCTGCAGGCTGAATTACTTGAGCTGAAAGCTCACTTTGAAGGCCCGGGTCAGGGTGTTGTCGTAGAGTCGCGTCTTGATAAAGGTCGCGGTCCAGTGGCAACTCTTCTGGTTCAGAACGGCACCCTGAAGAAAGGTGACGTGGTTCTGGCGGGTACTTGCTACGGTCGTGCTCGTGCGCTGCTCGATGAGAACGGCAAGCCGACTGAGTCTGCGGGTCCTTCTATTCCGGTAGAGATTCTGGGTCTGAACGGTACGCCAGACGCGGGCGACAACTTCATGGTTGTTGAGAACGAGAAGAAAGCACGTGAAGTTGCTGAGTTCCGTGAAACCAAGCTGAAAGAACAGCATCAGCAGCGCCAGCAGGCCGCGAAACTGGACGCTCTGTTTGCCGGCATGGCAGAGGGCGAAGTGGCTGCACTGAATGTCGTCGTCAAGACTGACGTTCGTGGTTCTCTTGAAGCGATCGTGTCTTCACTTCAGAAGCTCGCAACTGACGAAGTGAAAGTAAACGTCGTTGCTTCAGGCGTCGGTGGTATCACCGAAACTGACGCAACACTGGCCGTCGCGGCTGGCGCGGTACTATTTGGCTTCAACGTCCGTGCTGACAACGCCGCTAAGAAGGTCGTTGAAGGTAATGATGTTGATATGCGCTACTACAGCGTTATCTACGACCTGATCGATGACGTGAAACAGGCAATGGCCGGTCTGCTGGCACCTGAGTTACGCGAAGAGATTGTGGGTATTGCTGAAGTACGTGATGTGTTCAAGTCGCCTAAGTTCGGTCAGATCGCTGGCTGTATGGTGACCGAAGGCACGATTTACCGTAATAAGAAAATCCGTGTACTGCGTGAAAATGTGGTGATCTACGAAGGTGAACTGGAATCTCTGCGTCGCTTTAAAGACGACGTGCAGGAAGTTCGCCAGAGCACTGAGTGTGGTATCGGCGTGAAGAACTATCAGGATGTTCGCCCTGGCGATCAGATCGAAGTCTTCGATGTGAAAGAGGTTGCACGTACTCTGTAACCAGGAGTGCCTGCACCATAAACCAGAGCCCGGCCATGCCGGGCTTTGGTGTCTCTGGGCAACGCCCGGAATCCGCATTTACCAGGCCGGAAAGCTGGCCTCAGAGAGATAAAAATGCCTAAAGATTTCAGCCGTACTTCCCGACTCGGGGAGCAGATCCAGCGCGAAGTTGCGCAGATGATTCAGTTTGAAATGAAGAACCCGAATCTGGGTATGGTGACCCTGAATTCGGTTAAGGTTGCGAAAGACCTCGGTTATGCCGACATCTATTTCACTGTGATGGGTGCCAAGGGCGAAACCGATGCCGAAATTCGTGCGAACACCAGCAAGATTCTGAACGAAGCCGCAGGCTATCTGCGCTCACAACTGGCAAGAATCCTGACGACGCGAGTGACGCCACAACTGCGCTTTCATTACGATGAAACGTTGGAGCGAGGCCATCATCTGACTGGGCTGATCAAACAGGCGCGTGCAGAAGATGACGCCCGTCATGAAGGCGATAATAGCGATCAGGACGACGCTCAGAACTGATATGGCACGAAAGAAAAAAGGCCGGGACATCTCCGGCATTCTGGTGGTGAACAAACCACTGGGGCTTAGCTCAAATCAGGTTCTGCAGCGGGTTAAGCGTCTGTTCAATGCCAACAAAGCCGGGCACACCGGGGCACTCGATCCCGAGGCGACCGGTGTCTTACCCATCTGCTTAGGCGAAGCCACCAAGTTTTCACAGTTACTGCTCGACTCGAACAAAGGCTACGACACGGTCGGCGCGTTGGGCCAGGTACGTAGTACTGGCGACAAAGAAGGCGAAGTTCTGCAGGAGCGTCCGGTACCTGAGCTGGACGCTGATAAAATCGAAGGGGTTTTGCGCAATTTTAGAGGTGACGTCGAGCAGGTTCCACCTATGTTCTCGGCACTCAAAATGGACGGTAAGCCGCTCTATGAGCTGGCCCGGCAGGGCATGTCACAGGATGAAATGCGCGCTGTCGCTGAAAAGAAACGCCGCGTTATCCGTATCCACGAATTGACCCTGAACACCTACACTCCGGATTCGCTGAGCTTAAGTGTACGTTGTTCCAAAGGCACCTATATCCGCACTCTTGTCGAAGATATTGGCGAAGCCCTTGGATGTGGCGCTTTCGTTCAGGACCTGCACCGCACGCATTCTGGGCCATACAATGAAGCCATGTCTCATACGCTTGAAGAGCTGGAGCAACTCGCAGAGCAGAGTGATGATAAAGACGCTTTGGACGCGCTCCTGATGCCTCCAGAAACCGCTTTACCGGAGTCCTGGCCGGAAGTATCACTTTCTCTGGCAGAAGCCGCACGGTTACTGCAGGGACAGGCTATAAAAACTGGCTTAACAGACAACCCTTCTGTACAATTATGGGCCGTTGAATCTGGGGTTCGTATTCTGCTTGGCATTGGCCGGGTTGAAAACGGCGCCATCCGTTCGCAACGCCTGTTACAGGTCGCGCTTCCGGACACGGTTTAACCGTCACATAAGTGACGACGCATGCCACTGTAAATGTGCACGGTGGTGATGTTTTTTAAGGCACATTCATGGAGTTAAGAACATGGCATTATCTGCTGAAAAGAAAGCTGAAATCGTAAACGAGTTCAAGACCGCTGAAGGCGATACTGGTTCTCCTGAAGTACAGGTTGCACTGCTGACTTACAACATCAATGGTCTGCAGGGTCACTTCAAGAGCAACAAGAAAGATCACCATTCACGTCGTGGTCTGATCCGCATGGTAAACCAGCGTCGCAAGCTGCTGGACTACCTGAAAGGTAAAGATGCAAATCGTTACCTTGAGCTGATCAAGAAGCTTGGTCTGCGTCGCTAAGTAAGCGCGAACAGCAAGATAAGAGCCGCATTGCGGCTCTTATTGTTTTCACTGTAAGTACTGCCCCTCTGTAACTTCAAAAAACACAACCTGCGTAAGCTGTGGTGCCAACCCCGTGTATCAAGTAATCCACGGTGGTGCTTCTAACCATTTATCTTCTTTCGGTTTTATCGACTGAAGGTCAATGCTTAGAAGCACCGGCAGTCACGTAGGGAACTCATTGTAAAAATGTAAGGAAAGACTGAATGAGCAATATCCCTGTTGCTAAGACAAAAACGTTTGAATTCGGCGGTAAGACCGTCACTCTCGAAACTGGCCGCGTTGCACGTCAGGCTGATGGCGCAGTACTCGCAACCATCGGTAAAACTCAGGTGCTGGCAACCGTTGTTGCTGCGAAGAGCACTAAGCCGGGCCAGGATTTCTTCCCGCTGTCTGTTCACTACCAGGAAAAAATGTACGCCGCTGGCCGTATTCCGGGTGGCTACCTGAAGCGTGAAGGTCGTCCTTCTGAGAAAGAGACCCTGACTTCTCGCCTGATCGACCGTCCTATCCGTCCGCTGTTCCCAGAAGGTTTCCTGAACGAAGTACAGGTAATTCCTACTGTGATGGCGTCTGAGAAGGGCGTTGATCCGGACATCTGTGCCATGATCGCTGTATCAGCGGCACTGGCTGTGTCTGGTGTACCGTTCAACGGTCCTATTGGTGCTGCCCGCGTTGGTTTCACTGACGAAGACGGTTACACCCTGAACCCAACTGCAGAACAGCTCGAAGACTCTCTGCTGGACATGGTCGTTGCGGGTACTAAAGACGCCGTTCTGATGGTTGAATCCGAAGCGGACGAACTGACCGAAGACGAAATGCTGGGTGCGGTTCTGTTCGCACACAAATCATTCCAGAGCGCGATCACTGCTATCAGCGAGTGGACTGAAGAGCTGGGTGTTGAGCGTTGGGACTGGACTGCAGAGGCCCGTAACGA
This sequence comes from Thalassolituus sp. UBA3500, assembly GCF_002377545.1. NCBI lineage: Bacteria > Pseudomonadati > Pseudomonadota > Gammaproteobacteria > Oceanospirillales > Oceanospirillaceae > Thalassolituus > Thalassolituus sp. UBA3500. The sequence continues at coordinate 98,134 of NZ_DFQB01000001.1, forward strand.
AGCATTGTACGAAGCGGTTAAAGCAGAAGCTGCGGCTGCAATCGGCGAAGCTTATACCATCTCTGACAAGATGGCTCGTTACGCCAAGCTGGATGAAGTTAAAGCCGCGACCGTTGAAAAACTGGCCGCTGCTGAAGGTGAAGAAGGCTTCACCGCTGACGAGATCACTGACATGGTTGGCGAGCTGAAGTACGAAGTAGTTCGTCAGCGCAGCGTTGATGGCAACCCACGTATCGACGGCCGTGACAACGATACCGTTCGTCCGCTGACGATTGAGACTGGTGTACTGGCAACCACCCACGGTTCTGCTCTGTTTACTCGTGGTGAAACTCAGGCGATCGTGACTACGACTCTGGGTTCAGCTCGTGACGCTCAGATGATCGACTTCCTGCACGGTCTGACCACTGATCCGTTCCTGTTCCACTACAACTTCCCAGCATACTCTGTTGGTGAAACAGGTCGTATGGGCTCTCCGGGTCGTCGTGAGATTGGTCACGGTCGTCTTGCTCGTCGTGGTATCCAGGCGATGATGCCGACTCAGGATGAATTCCCATACACCATCCGTGTGGTATCAGAAATCACTGAATCTAACGGTTCTTCGTCTATGGCGTCTGTATGTGGTGCCTCTCTGGCGCTGATGGATGCGGGTGTGCCGATCAAAGCACCGGTTGCCGGTATCGCGATGGGTCTGATTAAAGAAGGCGAGAAGTTCGCTGTACTGACCGATATTCTGGGTGATGAAGATCACCTGGGCGACATGGACTTTAAAGTAGCCGGCACCGATGAAGGTATCACTGCACTGCAGATGGATATCAAGATCGAAGGCATTACTGAAGAGATCATGGAAATCGCTCTTGAGAAAGCGAAAGCAGCGCGTCTGCACATTCTCGAAGATATGAACAAAGTGATCGCTGAGCCTCGTAAAGAGCTGTCTGAAAATGCGCCGACCATGTCGACCATGAAGATTGCTTCTGACAAGATCCGTGACGTCATTGGTAAGGGTGGTGCAACCATCCGTGACATCACCGAGAAGACCGGTGCTTCTGTTGATATCAACGACGACGGTGAGATCAAGATTTTTGCCACAGATAAAGCCAGCGCTGATGCGGCAATCAATATGATCGAAGGCATCACAGCCGACATCGAAGTGGGCGTTACCTACGAAGGTAAAGTCAGCAAGATTGTTGATTTCGGTGCCTTTATCACGGTACTGCCAGGCAAAGACGGTCTGCTGCACATCTCTCAGATCAGCGAAGAGCGTGTTGAAAACGTCTCTGACTACCTGAGCGAAGGCCAGACAGTTAAGGTTCACGTGATGGACGTTGATCCGAAAGGTCGCGTTAAGCTGACTATGAAAGGTGTTGAGCAGTAAGTTCTGCTGAATATCTGACAAAGAAAAGCCGCTCATTGAGCGGCTTTTTTTATGCTTCAGCTTTTTTTGGCAGCGCTTACTGTTCTTCATCCTGAGTGACAGTGAAGTAGTTCAGACTGCCACGGTTACCAGGACTGCGATCAACAATAGTCAGTGTGTAAGTGCCGCTGATGCCGCCGGTGGTCGCTGCATACTGCCCGGCAGTACCAGATACCCCAGTGCGGCTCATGGCGGTCTGTGAACCGTCAGGAGCGGTGAGGGTTACACTCAGTTCGTTGTGATTATTGTGGTTAATAACAACGTTCGCCTGGCTATTGTCGCCGTTGTTATCCACGTTCAGAGACACTCGTGAAACCCCTTCGCGAGTGAAGAACCACCAGTAACGGCTTGCGTCATTCAGCGTGATATTGGTTGAGCCGCCGTAGGTGATTGTTTCAATAACGGGCTCTGGGTCGGTCGGATCCGTTGGGTCTGTCGGATCCGTTGCGTCTGTCGGATCCGTTGCGTCTGTCGGATCCGTTGGTTCTCCGCCCGTGACCGCTAATAATGCAGCGTGGGCATCCACCAGGCCTGTTCCGCAGCCGTCACAGTTTCCGACAAAAGGACGAGCTGTGTTCTTGAGAACCGTTTCAATATCCTGCGGAGAGAGTGCCGCGTTAGCAGAACGCATTAGGGCGACGACACCTGCGATCTGAGGTGCAGCCATCGAGGTGCCCTGGTATTTTGCGTAGGCTGCACCAGCACGCCCCTGCGAGCCACTGTCAATCGTGCTTAAAATGCCGTCACCGTTGCCACCACCCGGTGCTGCGATATCAACGACGCTACCATAGTTGGAGTAACTGGCGCGGCTGCCATCGACGCCTACCGAGGCGACAGTAATGACGTTGTTGCAGTTGGCGGGAACAGAACCAGAAGCGTTGGTGTTTTCATTGCCAGCAGCAACCACCACGACAGATCCTGCCTCCGTGGCAGCGTTAATGGCATCCTGCATAAAGCCAGGGCAACTGCCGGCACCGCCCAGAGACATATTAATCACGTCAGCAGGATTGTTGTTGGTTGGCAGCCCGGCAACGGGTAAGCCAGCAGACCACAGAACACCATCAGCGATATCAGAAAGTGATCCGCCACAGGTGCCCAGTACCCGGACAGGAACGTGTTTCGCTTGAGGAGCAACACCGGTAATGCCGATACCATCATCGGCTGTGGCGTTGGCGATGCCAGCAACATGAGAGCCATGCCATGACGAGTTACTGGAGTAGCCGCACGTCCAGAACGTAGTGTAATCGCCTTCATCAATGGCGTTGCCATCACGGCCATCACCATCGCGGGCACTGCTCGAACTACTGATCATGTCATAGCCGGGCAGAAGATTATTATTCAGATCCGGGTGTGGAACGTAGCCGGTGTCTGCGACAGCTATTACAGCCCCTGCGCCCTGAGTGATATCCCAGGCATCCTGGGCGTTAATCCCAGCGGCCGCACTGAATAGCCCCCATTGCTGACTGAAATACGGGTCGTTCGGTACCAGGCTGGCAGTCACATGGATGTCTGGCTCGACAGCTTCGATCAGGTTGTAGCGCTTCAGCGCTTCGATCAGACGGGTGTTGTGATCAGGTAGGTTGATAACCCAGCGGCGACGGTCGGCCATACGGCGTTTAACGGCCATCTCGGGAAACCATTTCTGAAACCGTTCTCCGGCATCATCTTGTGCGACTCTGGTGGTTACAACGTATTGACCCGCCAGTGAAGTGTTAGCACCCAGTGCGACTAAAGCAGCAAGAGCTGCAGGCACATACTTTTTTATTGTCATTATCATGTCCTGTTTATTGCGTTCAGATTCCATTGCTCAACCCAGTATTCCACTCTATTTAAATGTCTTGGGCAATGGCATGACGTGCCACCGTTAAGGTGTTAGTGTGTAGAGGCAGTAATCTGACCTGTCGGGTGCTAAATCCGGACACAATGCGATGGCGTTCAAAATTGCGTCTGAGGTTTTTGCGTTGAGGCCAGATTTGCTACTACACTTACAGTGCTGTCTATCATGTCTCTTCGATTTGTCGAAGGCACAAAAATAACAATCTGGTTCGTACCGGCATGAAAAACTCGTCAAAATCCTGGTTACTTGGTGGCATTTTATTGCTTCCGGGAGCGTTAATTGCGCTCACCATGCAGTTCCTCTCGCCTGACCTCTTGTCGTCAGACCGGCATCAGTCTATTAGGGTCCTGTCTGCACTGCCGCCCACTGCGGCCGGTGATTTCGAACTTATGGATATTGGCGGTGAAATCTGGGCCGGAGCAGTGAAGCCGGTGACATATACCGAACGTATCCGCACGGACGAAATGACCGCCAGCCTGACGTTGCAGGTACTCAAATACAGATTCCGTCGAAACCAGCAAATCGCAGCAAGAATGCAATTTGCTCCTGAATCAGGCGAGCCGCCGCGCGGCGCACATATGTCTCTGGCAGTGACGACCCGCCAGGGAAATTACATAGCCGAAGCCTCACCCGACTGGATTAAGACCGGAGAGGGTACCGTTGGTAGTGTGATGATAACCCCAGAACCCGGTTGGCCAGATGAACTGACGTTGGTTCTGACTCTCAAGGCACCGGAGCGCTTACCGGTTGAGTCTTCGGTGGATATCGAGCTTTTCAGCCCTAAGGTATTGATAGAGGGGGTCGGTAACATTTCCAGTGAAGGTGATGAGTGGTTAATCCCGATCAATGCCGAAGTGTATGAGCCAGGGGTTGTCGTCGTGTCTGCGCGTCTATTGGATAAAGCGGGCAACCTGGTGACTCATATTCACAGCCGGGGGCACTTTGACGAAAGCGGAACGCTTGAAGTCCGTTTACGTAAAAAGCTCATCGAGGCGTCGATGCTGGATGATGGCTTGGTGATGACCGATATTTCGGTTCGCCACATCGCAGATTCACTGAACGCGGATATGGGGTGGGGGGACTCTACTCAGGCCAGTTACCGGATAGACCCTGTTTCAGGGCAGTAACCTTCCTTTAGATTTACAGGTCGGGCTTTCAGACATACAGGTCGAGCAACCGACCGCGATTATCTTCAACCGACATTGCCGCGACCTCACCATAGGCAGAGGTGGGTCCAGCTGTCTTTTCACGTTGAAAGCTGTTTGCCATGGCCTCAAGGTCGGCATCGTCCGGTATTGCTGGAATATACTCGACCTTTCGGGCTGCCTCTCTCTCATCAATGTTTTGCGTCGCTTGTTTGCGGGCAGGGGCCTGCTCCCGTTCGCTATCCTGAACGGGAGGTACAAAGACGGGTGGCAGAATTGTATTTGAAACCATAGCTCAGAGTGTAGCTGGTTTTGCAGATCTGGTGCAGTGACTTGTCAGTCAGGAATGCGAATAACACCCTGCATATAGTGGTAGGTAGATCCGGTGATCCTCACGGTATCACCTTTCATATCAAGGCTAAGCTGGCCACCTCGTTGAGAGATCTGCCGCGCCTGAAGGCGGGTCTTTCCGAGCTTTTCTGCCCACAGTGGCGTGAGAGAGCAGAACGAAGAACCGGTTACCGGATCTTCATTTATTCCCTGGCGTGGTGCAAAGAAGCGGCTGACAAAGTCAATGCGTCCATGTTCCGCCGGTGCAGTGATCGCCAGTGCAAAACAATCCAGGTCACCTAATGCTGCGAAATCAGGGTTGCAGTCACGAACAGCAGCTTCGTCTTTGAGGACGGCAATCAGGTCTCGGGACTGGTGCAGTTCCTGCACATCAGTATTAAGTATTTTACTGATCTTGTTCAGTAAACGTTTCCCCGTGACTGCTTCCGGTGCACGTTGCGGGAATTCCAGGCGATAGCGCACTGGGGACTTTTTACTCAGCACGCTGACCGATATGTTACCCGCCTGACAGGTCATCGGCAGTTGCTCCCGCTCATCCCCCAGAATCTGATGAATCACATGGGCGGTTGCCAGAGTAGCGTGTCCACACAAGTCGACTTCACTGGTCGGCGTAAACCACCGCAAGTGATAGCTGTCGTCGTCCTGTTTAACAAAGAAGGTCGTTTCGGAGAGGTTGTTTTCTGCAGCAATATCCTGCATCTGACGATCGTCGAGCCAGTCATTAAGCGGAACAACGGCTGCTGGGTTGCCACTCAGGGCGCTCGGGTTTTTCAGCGTAAAAGCGTCGATCTGAAATATAGGGAGATCCATGCGCGATGTTCCAGAGAAAATTCGCAGGCATGCTATCACGACGCCTCGTTCAACGGGAGCAGTAACGGGGGCGATCCCGGCTGCCAGGGAAGGCATTTGCCGGGAAAAGAGATATTCAGCCTTTAATAGCGACGCCCACTGGTAATTGATCGAACCAACGCAGGAAGTCGGCAACGTGAGGTGGCTTAAACAGCCGGCCGTGTTGAGGGGCCATGATCTTAATGTCGAGCGCACTGACTCTGCGAATCCAGTCGTGCTTGGCCGCGTCTGAGGGCATCCAACGCTGATGGAATTTCTTCATTTTCGGCCCATGCCGCTCCATGCTATCTACCCATAACGGGGCGCCCGGCTCTTCAAGTGCGGCGCCAACGTCGCCGCTCATGAGAATACCGGCCTTGGCATCCCAAACATGGAAATTGCCAGAAGAGTGCAGGTAGTGCGCAGGAATAAACTGCAGCTGGATACGTCCGAGCGTGATCGTCATACCTTCATCGGGGATTGCCTTATAGGTGATGTTATTCATGCCGAAGTGACGGATAAAGCTTTCCCACAGCCACGGAGAATAAAGATCAGCATTTGGCAAAGCCTGATCCCAGAGACCCAGCGACGATATGATGTCAGGGTCCTGGTGGGATGCGAATAACTTAGTGATGCCCTCCGCCGGCACGTACTTAAGCACAGAAGTCAGCATTGGTGCGAACAACTCGATGCCACCGGGATCGAGAAGGATAGCTTCATCGCCGCTCTGAATCAGGTATTGATTGGTGTCGATAATGCCGTCTGGCTTACCTGGGTCACGCGCAAACATGGTCCAGCGGTGGTCGCCATCTTCATACAAAACGGTGGCTAGCATGCGATTTTCCTTTCCCTGTGGTTCTGGCTGAGCAGACTGTTAGCGCGATTAAGATGAGCTGCAATCCGGTCTGCCGTTTTGCGGATGTTGTCGGCAATTACCTCCAGTTGTTCGCGGAAGTCGCCAGCGGTTGCGGCTTCAACGTGGCTGGAGGTTGCAATCAGGTTTGCAGTCCGGATGTGTTTGTAACTCTCATCAATTTGCCCAATCAGGTCTCTGAGGCCGATCTGTAGCTCGTGATTGAGCGCATTAAGCTGTTTGTCGCACTGGTTGATGTGGGGGCTGATCGAGGCCAGGTATTCCGGCTTCTGCGCTTCAACCCAACGAAACTGTGCCATCGCGTTATCTGAGTGCCACGCGGTGACCGCCTGCGTTGATAGTTTCTCAGCGTGATGATTGATCACTCGTGACTGTGAGATGATGGCGCTGGCAAGTTCTTCAATGAAATCGGTAATCGCCCGGAAGCCAACTGTTTTACTACCCGCACGGACTGCAAGTGCCCTGGCATTTTTGGCTGTTAAGGCCAGGCCTCGGGCTTCAATCATTGCCTGGTGCAGCTCAGCGGATACGCTGGCTGCAATTATGAATACTGGCGCTGCCACAACATCTCTCCATCAGGTGGGCGTTTCCACTAAGCTTAGAATAGATTCTGAATTAGGGTAGTTCTGTGCCGGCAGCATTTGTTCTGAGCCAGCCACGGATTCGACGCAGTACGGTATTGCTGTCGGCAGAGGCGCTGCTCAGGTGAATTTGTTGGTAGCGGTCGCGATGACGACGTTTCATCGCGCCGATGCGTTGTTTGTCCTGCCAGGAAGAGGATCTCGCATCTGCTGTGAGAATATCGAGTACCGGAACTTCCAGAGTTTCCAGAACCTGAGACAAGCGCAGTGGGCTCAGTGGGTGTTCTCTGGGATCGACCAGTACCAATACCAGACCGTTCGAATTCTCGGTCTCCCGTTGACGTGTCTGAACGGCATTTGCTGCCCAGACCGCACTGTCGCCGTGGGCAATCAGTACATTGTTCAGCTGGCCCCGACTGGCCAGATACCCCAATCCAGAACGGATACGTTCAGCAATACCGTCGGTGTAGGCTTTGCGCTTCTGTTCAGGAGTGAGGCCGGTCTCCTCCTCGGAAACGCTGCTTTCAACAGGCTCATCGTTGCTGTTGTCGTCAGGCTCAGTGTTCTCATCTTCCGTGTTTTCGACTTGCTGCTGACCTGCCTCCTCATCGTCTTCTGCGGCGATATCCTCTGAGCTCTCTGTGTTGTCTTCAGAAGAGCCGGTGGTGGATTCTGTAGGTTTGCGAACCGGCAATCTCTCTACCGGGGCGCTGGGCAGTTCAATGGCAAGTGTGGTCCAGCCGTAGTCAGTCAGCGCTTCTCGCAGAGGAGCGACCAGTTCAGGCCAGTGCCCATGTTGCTCTATATCATGAAGTATCAGTGCACCGCCCTGCGGTCGGCCGCTTTGTTCCCGCAGGAATAGCCCATAAAATGAATCGGGACCGGCGACGAGAGTGACGACCTCATCAGAACGTTGAAAAAGTGCCAGATGCTCAATGATGCTCTGGTGTCTTTCTGAATCCGGGTACGGGACAGCCCGCATGGGGGCGACAGGTGCGGGTGAGTCTTCGGAATCCCCTGCCTCCCTGGTGCTTTTCTCTGTTGCGGCTTCTTCCGATGCGGTTTCTTGCAGAGCAGGCGCCTGGCTCTGCTCATCTTCGCTGAATGCCGGCAACGGGATGGCAAGCAGAATCATGATAGCGGCAAACATTGGTTTCATAGCGTCAGAATAATCGCGAATCCGGGACTTTGGAGAACAGCAGCAAAAACCGTTCCCTATGCCCAATGCTAGAGGAGACAGAATGGCACTGGAAATGGCACAGGAGAGTGAGAGCACGTACAATACGCCGAAATTCACTGCCCTGGAATCCAAGCCCATGAAGGAATGTCTGATTGCCCCGTCTATCCTGTCCGCCGACTTTGCCCGCTTAGGTGAAGAGGTCGATAACGTTCTGGCAGCCGGTGCCGATGTCGTTCACTTTGATGTGATGGATAACCACTATGTGCCGAACCTGACGATTGGCCCTATGGTGTGCAAGGCACTGCGTAATCACGGTGTCACTGCACCGATTGATGTGCACCTGATGGTCAGCCCGGTTGATCAGATGATCGGCGATTTCGCCGAAGCCGGAGCAACCTACATTACCTTCCACCCGGAAGCGTCAGATCATATCGACCGCAGCCTGCAGTTGATTAAAGCCGCGGGCTGTAAAGCCGGTCTGGTGTTTAATCCGGCAACGCCGCTGCACTATATGGATTACGTTATGGACAAGCTTGACGTCGTTCTGTTGATGTCGGTTAACCCAGGGTTTGGTGGTCAGTCTTTTATTCCGGCGACGCTGGATAAGTTGCGTGAAGCACGTAAGAAGATTGACGAGTCAGGCTATGATATCCGTCTTGAGATCGATGGTGGTGTGAAGGTCGACAATATTGGTGAAATTTACGCTGCTGGGGCGGATATGTTCGTTGCTGGTTCTGCGATCTTTAATGCACCAGATTACAAAACCGTCATTGATGACATGCGCACTGAAATCGCCAAAGCGGGCAGCTGATCCATGTTCAATGCAGACGTCTGCACACTGACAGGCGATGGTCAGCCGCAGCTGGTACTGCTCGATCTGGATGGCACTCTGATCGACAGCGTGCCTGATCTGGCAGCAGCAACCGACAAGATGCTGGTGGCACTAGGTCGTAAAGCGGCAGGTCCACAACAGGTAGCGCATTGGGTAGGTAACGGTGCTGATATGTTGGTGCGTCGGGCGCTGGCAGAAGGAAACGAAGACGCGGCGTTAGCGCTCGATGCCGACGAGGTGGCGGTTGCGCGAAAGCATTTCGATGACGCGTATCTTGCCTGTCTTCATAACGCGACCGGCGCGTTTGATGGCGTCGATGAGTTTCTGCAAACCATTGAGGCTAAGAAAGTCCTGGTCACCAACAAGCCTCGTCTTTTTACCGAGCCGTTAATTCGATCTCTAGGTTGGCAGGCGTATTTTCAGTTCCTTCTCTGTGGCGATGACCTCGCTGAAAAAAAGCCATCGCCCGTTCCGGTTTTGCATGCCTGTAAAGAAACAGGGATAAAGCCTTCTCAAACCATCATGATTGGTGACTCCCGCCATGATATTGCCGCGGCAAAAGCGGCAGGGGTTGCGACGGTCGCAGTGACCTACGGATACAATCATGGCGACGATATCCGCAATAGCGCTCCGGATCTGGTGGTCGACTCATTGAGCGAATTACTTGTTTAGGTAAATCATGACCGAATCTCTTCAATTTCTTTCAGATTCACCGTTACTCGCTGCATTAATAGCGGCTTTTGTTCCAGCCACATTTGCGTTGGGCTGGTTGTTGCGCGAGCGCAAAGCAGCGTCTGACAAAGAAACATCAGCGCTACAGATTCAGCAACTTACGGCGGACGCAGAGCGCCTGCGCGAAGAAAAGTCCTTGCTGGCAGATCAGCTCTCTGCAGAACGATCGATTCGCCAGGAAGCAGAAGCCCGTGCCAGTGATTCCGGACTGGCGCTGGCCAGAGAACAGGAAAAACTGTCTGCGTTATCGCGTCAGGAGCAGTTACTGGAGAAACGGCTGACCGAATCGGATTCAAGATCAGCGCAGTTACAGACCCAGCTGAGTGATGTGCAGTCGCGGCTGGCGACCGAGCAGGAAGCCCGGCAGCAGGAGCAGCGCAGTGCCGATGAGAAGCTTGCGGTCATAAATGAATCGCGTGAGCAGCTCCTGAAAGAGTTTGAAAACCTGTCACAGAAAATCTTTGAGCAGAAAACCAAGCAGTTCAGCGAACAGAGTCAACAGGGCATTAACGCATTGCTGAATCCTTTTCGGGAACAGCTCGATGGCCTGAAAAAGAAAGTCGAAGATGTGTACGTCTCAGATGCCAAGGATCGAGCGTCATTGCAGGCTCAGATTGGTGAGTTGCATAAACTGAATCAGCAGATGAGTGCCGAAGCCCATGCACTGACGACCGCCTTACGTGGTGAAAAGAAAAAACAGGGCAACTGGGGCGAGCTTGTTCTTGAAACAGTCCTCGAAAAATCAGGTCTGCGGGAGGGCGAAGAATTTGTCCGCGAGCAGTCGCTGAATAACGACGAAGGCAAACGCTACCGCCCGGATGTGATCATCAACCTGCCGGACGATAAGCATATTATTGTCGATTCTAAAGTCTCACTGAACGCCTACACCGATATGGTCAACGCCGAAGATGACGGTGAGCGTCAGCAGTATCTGCGCCAGCACGTTGAAGCCATCCGCCAGCATATCCGCTCTTTGAGTGATAAAGCGTATCAACAGCTCGAAGGGCTGAATTCGCCGGATTTTGTATTTCTGTTTATGCCGGTAGAGCCCGCCTTCATGGCGGCATTCGAGCAGGATGACAGCCTGTTTAACGAAGCTTTTGATAAGCGCATTGTCGTCGTTACGCCCACCACACTGTTGGCTACTCTGCGCACGGTGGCAAGTATCTGGGCGATTGAACGTCGTAATAAAAGCACTGAAAAACTCGCCGACCAGGCCGGGAAAATTTACGACAAACTGGTGATCGTCGCTGAGCGTATGGAAACCATGGGTAAACAGCTGAACACCGTTCAGGGCACCTACGACGATACCTGGAAAGCGCTGAAAAGCGGTCGTGGCAACCTGATCAATCAGGCTGATCAGTTCCGCAAGCTGGGCGTACGGGCAAAAAAAGAAATGGCCAAATCGCTGGTGGAAGAAGCCAACGCTGAGCATGAGCTTTATGAGTCCGGTGTGGCGCGTGAAGAAAAGAACACGCAGGACGAAATGTTTGCTCTTGAGTCTTCGTCTCCTGACCCGGAAGTGACAGAAAAATGAGCGATCAGGATAATATTTACAACACGCCTCAGACTGCCGTCGCTGATTTTGAATTTAATACCGCGGTCGCCCGTGTGTTCCCCGACATGATTAAACGCTCGGTGCCGGGGTACGCTGAGACGGTGGCGATGTCGGGCATTATTGCAGCGCGTTATGCACAGCCAGGCACCCACCTTTACGATCTGGGCTGCTCTCTCGGTGCCGTGACGCTGGCCATGCGTCATGCATTAAAAACTTCCGACTGTAAAATCATCGGTATTGATAACTCCGAGTCAATGCTGGAGCGCGCCGGGCATTATCTTGCGCTGGATGATGATGGCCCCGAGGTTGATTTGGTGTGTGCCGATATTTGTGAATGCCCGATAGAAAATGCCTCAGTCACCGCGCTCAATTTTGTTCTGCAATTTATAGAACCTCAAAAACGCCTTGCGTTATTAACCCGTATTGCCGAGGCAACCTGTGAAGGCGGGGCATTAATTCTGTCTGAAAAAATCGCCTTTGATGATCAGGAACAGGCTCTGCAAACAGAGCTGCATCACGATTTTAAACGGGCAAATGGGTACTCCGATCTGGAGATTTCACAGAAGCGCAGTGCCATTGAAAACGTATTGATACCCGAAACAGAAAGTGCCCACCGAGAGCGCCTGATGCAGGCGGGATTCTCACAGGTGATCCGTTGGTACCAGTGCTTTAACTTCGTTTCATACTTAGCCATAAAATAATGACGTATTCCGATGACTCCCTGTTGCCATGGTTTGATCATGTTCATGCGTTTCTGCGTGAGGGTAAATTTGCCCCTTGGGGAAATGTACTGCGTGATCAGCTGCAATTGTTTTTGCATGACAAAGAGCATGGTGATCAGGCTCGCTGGCTCGAAGCACTGGATTCTCTCCCCGCGATCACTCCGGATCAATGTGATCTGACAGCGCATGATCTTCGCCTGACTAAAGCACATATCTCTGATGAAGATAGCGCAGCCGTGGAGGCCGGTCTGCGTGGTTTAATGCCGTGGCGTAAAGGTCCGTTCCAGTTTTTTAATACGCACATTGATACTGAGTGGCGTTCTGACTGGAAGTGGGATCGTGTCGCGCCACATCTTGCGCCGTTAAGAGGTCGCACGGTTCTGGATGTTGGTTGCGGCTCTGGTTACCACATGTGGCGCATGTTGGGTGAGGGGGCTGGCCAGGTGATCGGTGTTGATCCGTCACGATTGTTTCTTATGCAGTTTCAGGCCTACAAACGATACGCTGAAAGGGCACAGGGAAGGTTAAATATCGACCTTTTGCCGCTGCGTATGGAAGACGTACCGCCACGATTACGTGCTTTCGATACCACGTTTTCAATGGGCGTTCTGTACCACCGTAAGTCACCGATTGATCATCTTCAGGAGTTGCGTGACACGCTGCGCCCGGGTGGCCAGTTGGTGCTCGAGACTCTCGTGATTGAAGGCGGGCTGGGCGAGGTGCTGATGCCAGAAGACCGCTACGCCATGATGCGCAACGTTTGGTTTTTACCTTCTGTTGAGACCTTATTGCTGTGGTGTCGCCGCGCGGGCTTACGCAATGCCCGGGTCGTCGATCTGAATCAGACGTCGCTGGATGAGCAGCGCAGTACTGATTGGATGCGGTTTAATTCGTTGCCGGATTTTCTTGATCCTGAAGACTCTTCAAAAACAGCGGAAGGCTACCCAGCGCCATTAAGAGCGGTGATTCTGGCCGAGACTCCAGCTTAAACACTGTTTTTAACATCGGGCTTAATCGTTGTGTTTCTTGCATCTACTTACCTGATGCAGGCAGTAACAGGCGCTCATCAATCGGAATAAAACGATCCGCGGCGTCGATTAAAGAACGCGCCGTGAGTGCCTCTACGCCGACAACCCAGCATTGCGCGCCATCCTTTCGAGCGCGCTCCAGAGCCAGATCAAAATCACCGTCGCCTGAAAGCAATACGATAATGTCTGAGGCAGGCGCTGCATCCACCAGATCAATCGTAATACCGACATCCCAATCGCCTTTTGCTGAACCATCACGACGTTGAATATAAGGTTTAAGTCGTACATGGAAACCGAGTTCCTTGAGAATACGCTGAAAATTCATCTGCCCGGCATCACCGCGATCAATAGCGTAAGCGACGGCGGTATGAACTTCGCGCCCCTGTGAGAATTCGTTCCACAAGGCCCGGTAATTAAAGTGACGCCCGAATTCCTGTCGGCAGGTGTAGTAAATATTCTGCACATCGGCGAACAGGGAAATGGTCTGCGTCATAACTCTCTACTTACTGTCGGTGGATATTGCGATCATACAGGGTATCAGGCTTTGCTGAGCATCGCTGTATCACGCACATGCCAACGGCGTATTCATCTCTGTGTTTCGGCGCGCCCAAATCTTCTCGTGAAAGTAATATCCTACTGTGTTGATGGCTGGCTCCACGATGGCGATTGCTCCACCGACAATAAAGCTACCACTCAGGGCGTAAGCCACAGAAAAGGCAATGGCGAAGTGCATAACTGCAAAGCTGATGGTCTTGGTCATGAGTCTGATCTCGCTGTGAGTTACATCAATGGCTTCAGAATATCACCTGAGAATCATTCTCATATTTGGTTTTATCGATCATACGAATAGCCGTTCGCTATGACGAAAGTGCTTGACCAGTACAGCTAAGGGTGTATACATTTGTATGCAAATAAGGAACATCAACTCAAGGACGATAGGGTGCTAAACAAATCCCAATCCATCAGCGTCAGACTGTCTCCGGAAGATTACGCGTATCTTATGCGTATTGAGCAAAATGGTGCTGTCACCCAGAGTGAAAAAGTACGTGAGCTGATCCGCATGGCGCGCGAGCAGGTCGGTTCCGAAAGTTTTTCTCGAGCATACTTGTCGTCTTCAGAAGTAGCAGCGCCCATCCTTGCAGAATGTAAATCTGACCCTGAATCACGCAGTGATGTGTGTGAGGCTCTGCTGATTGGGGTAGCCGAGATCGCCGCATCTGTGCAGGCCACTACGCGTGATGACGCCTTTCTAAGAAACCTGGAGCACGGCTTACTCCCTGTTGCTGAGCAATTGGTTAAGCAACTGTTACCTGCTCTGATATCTGAACATGCCAATCGTACTGAAGAAGTAGATGTCGACCGTAAACAGCGGCTTCTTCATTTGATTGAAACTCTGACTGAATAGATTAACGACACACTGAGGAACACATTATGCCGGAAGGATACATCGCAAGAATCGGGCGCCTGGTAGCAGCATCCGCTAATACTCTGATTGATTCACTGGAGAACGTCGCACCTGTCATGGTGATGGAGCAGACGATCCGCGAAATTGACGAAGCTATTGAAGAAGTCAGGCAGCAGCTGGGCAAGACAGAAGCGGCCCGTTATCTCAGCAGCCAATCTCTGAATAAAGATAATGCCCGCCATGTCGAGCTTCAGGAGCAGATTGAAATTGCAGTGAACGAAGGACGCGATGATCTTGCAGAAGCCGCTATCGCGCGTCAGATGGACATTGAGGCCATGCTTCCGGTGGTTGAGAAATCAATTACTGATGCCGATGCTGAAATCGTTGAACTGAATTCTTACATTCAGGCGCTGCAGGCGAAAAAGCGTGAAATGGAAGAAGCGAAAGAAGAGTACCGGAAAGCAGAAGCGCAAGCTTCTGGTGAACCTGGTGTTCCAGGCAGTAGCGAACCCTCCCGCCGTGTAGAGAAAGCCACGGCAGCGTTTAATCGCGTGATGAACAATGCCGGTGCGCCGGGGATCAGCGGAAATCAGGATGCCGCTAAATTAGCCGAGCTGGAGTCTCTGTCACGTAGTAATCGAATAAAAGAGCGTCTTGCGCGTATTAAGTCCGGATCGGAATCGTAAATGGAATTTTTGCTCGCTGATAATAACTTTCCATTCAGTGTTGCCTTGATGCTGATGCTGATTATTGCACTGACTGAAGGCGTGCTGACGGTGATTGGGGCTGGGATGTCGGAAGCAATAGACAGTTTGTTGCCTGATATTGAGTTTGATATCGATGGAAATATCAGCTCTGGCGGAGTGCTGACCAGCTTCCTTGGCTGGATTCGTTTCGGGCAGGTTCCTGCGTTGGTGCTTCTGGTTATTTTCCTCGCCACTTTTGGGCTTGCGGGGTTAGTTTTCCAGTCAGTTCTTGAAAGTATTCTGGGTTTTACGTTACCCGCATTAATTGCTTCTCCTTTGGCGGTTGTTGCTGCGTTGCCAATGGTGCGCGGCTGCAACGGAGTATTGGCAAAAGTAGTTTTCAAAGACGAGACAGAATCGATATCCGCCAGCACCTTTGTTGGTCGGGTTGCGGTCATCACCATAGGTGAAGCTCGTCAGAACTCTCCAGCGGAGGCCCGTTTTAAAGATCGTCACGGCACTACGCATTACGTGATGGTCGAGCCAATGGAAGACGTTGTTTTTAAGCAGGGCGACAAGGTACTCCTGGTCGAGTCTGCTGGGGCAACGTTTAAAGTGATAGAACCTGCTAACCCGAATCTGGGGCAGGTATAAATAGTAGTGAATCCCTCATAAGGAATTGAAGAAAAATGAGTAATCTTGGTTCAATTATTTTTATTTCAGTGGTGCTGTTTGTTGCGCTGCTGGTGGTCGGTATTATCTTTTCGCGGTTATATACCCGTGCCTCTAAAGAGCGGTCGTTTGTTCGTACGGGCATGGGCGGGCAGAAAGTAATCCTCAATGGTGGTGCCATGGTATTACCGGTACTTCATGAAGTGATTCCGGTAAATATGAATACCTTGCGCCTGGCTGTATCACGTAAGGAACAGCAGGCACTTATTACTAAGGATCGTATGCGTGTTGATGTTCTGGCTGAATTCTATCTGCGGGTTAAGCCAGAGAATGATGCAATCGCAAACGCCGCTCAGACACTGGGTGCGCGTACGTTGGACCCTGAAGCTCTGAAAGAGATGATCGAGGGTAAGTTTGTTGATGCTCTGCGCTCTGTAGCAGCCGAAATGGAAATGGCAGAGCTGCACGAGCAGCGTAGCCAGTTCGTTCAGAAAGTGCAGCAGGTAGTGAGTGAAGACCTGTTAAAGAATGGTCTCGAGCTCGAGTCTGTGTCTCTCACAGGGTTGGACCAGACTCCACGTGAATTCTTCCAGCAAGACAACGTGTTCGATGCTGAAGGTCTTTCGAGAATGACTCGCTCCATCGAAGCACGTCGTAAAGAGGTGAATGATGTTGAACAGGAGACCAGGGTTCAGATCGAAACTAAAAACCTTGAAGCGGAACGTCAGCGTCTCGAAATTCAACGTGAGGTCCGTTATGCACAAATGGATCAGCAACGCGAAATTGAAAACCGTGAAGCGCAGCAACAAGCGGATATAGCGAAAGAAAAAGCAGATAAAGAGCGGACTGCACTTCAGGCTGAAATTATTGCTAAACGCGAAGTCGATGAGTCTCGTATCGATGCTGAGCAGCAAACGCGGTTGCTCGAAATTGAGAAAGATCGTCGACTTCGTGAGCAGGAAATTGAACGTGAACGCCAGCTAGAAGAGCGTGAAATTGAAAAGCAGAAGTCTCTGGAAATCGCTCAGCAGGAACGTGCCATTGCGGTCGCTCAGAAATCGAAAGAGCAGTCGCTGGCTGATCAGGAAGCTAACGTAGCTCGCTCAGAAGCAGTAAAAGCGGAAGAGAAAGTAATGACTGCGAAGCAGGTAGAAATTGCAGAGCGTGAAAAAGAGATCGAACTGATCGAAGCTAAAAAAGAGGCAGAACGTCAGGCAACAGGCGTGAAAGTATCAGCCGAAGCTGAGAAGTTTGCTGCTGAAGACAAAGCCGAGGCACTGCGCTTGCAGGCACAGGCTGAAGCCGATGCAATTCGCGTCCGGGTTGAAGCTGATCGTGAAAAATATATGGTCGATGCAGAAGGTCAACGTGCAATGAATGAGGCTCTGAACAGCCTCAGCGAAGCACAGATTGCTCTGAAGCGGGTATTGAGCCTGCATGAGAGTCTGCCAATGATTATCCGTGAAAGCGTCAAGCCTCTGGAGAACATCGACGGTATGAAGATCGTATCGATTGATGGGCTGAGCGGTCTGGGTGAGGGCGGCCATAAAGGTATTCTGAGTGCGGATAAAGAAGCCGGGCAAAGTTTACCTGAGGCTTTGGTCGATAGTGCCCTGAAACACCGTGCCATGGCGCCTTTGGTAGATTCACTGTTAAAAGAAGCAGGTGTGAACGATCTGACCGCAGATCTGAATTCCTGATGTATATCCCGCCAGCTGACCTGCACTAGTGGGTCAGTCAGGCGGTCAGTCAGGCCTCCAGTCAGGTGGGTGCGACCCTCTACAGGTCTGACTCAGATGCCAACCTTATCTTACTGAAAAACGCTTCCCTCGAACGCTCGCGCTTTACACTATCGAATACAGACTTAATCGTTTCCGAGTGCATCGAAAAATAGTGTAGCCATTGTTTCAACCGGTCCGTGAGCTGCTTGTCTGTTAAGTGCTCCAGCGACTCTGAAAGTGTTTCAAGTAACCCCAGGTGTTGATGCCAGGTCATTGGCTGATAATCGGGTTCTTTGATGATTCGTGCCAGATCGGGCGTCGCGACCAGCCCACGTCCGATCATCAGAAGATCAGACTGACTTTCCTGTTGGCATTGGTGGGCTTGTTCTGGCGTCCAGATTTCGCCGTTGGCGAGTACCGGGATATCAATTACCTGCTTTATATCAGCGATCCATTTCCAATAGGCCGGGGGCTTATAGCCTTCCGTTTTCGTACGTGCATGAACGGTTAACCATTGAATTCCGCCGGATGCGAGTGCGGATGCATTCTCCAGTGCCAGACTTTTATCTTTGAAGCCGAGGCGCATTTTCGCACTGACGGGGATGTGCGCAGGAACAGCACTGCGCACTGCGCTTGCGATGCGGTTCAGCAGGTCAGGGTATTGCAGCAGAACAGCGCCGCCCTGGCTGCGATTAACCGTTTTTGCCGGG
Organism: Thalassolituus sp. UBA3500; assembly: GCF_002377545.1. Lineage (NCBI taxonomy): Bacteria > Pseudomonadati > Pseudomonadota > Gammaproteobacteria > Oceanospirillales > Oceanospirillaceae > Thalassolituus > Thalassolituus sp. UBA3500. Next base: position 116,407 of record NZ_DFQB01000001.1, read on the forward strand.
CAGCCGAAGTTCAGGTCAATCGCTAGTGCACCGAGTTCAGCGGCTTTCGCAGCATTGCCAGCCATCAACTCCGGATCACTGCCAAGTAGCTGCACGTGGACTGGTGTCCCGGCGAGTGTGCGTCCGCCGTTATGTAGTTCAGGGCACAGGCGGTAGAAAACTTTCGACGGGAATACCTGCTGCGTGACGCGGATGAATTCAGTCACGCAGTGATCGATACCGCCGACAGCGGTCAGGAGTTCGCGAAATGTTCCATCCATCAGACCTTCCATGGGCGCGAGGGCGATATAAGGGCGCTTTGTATCTGTAAAAGGAAGGTTGCTGGCGAACATCGGGTGATCTCAGAGGAAACGCTGTAAAGGGCGCGCGAGTATACGCGAGCTACTGTCGTTCATGCTACTGCCGACCAGTGTGTGAGCGGGCTGTGGCCGTTTTAGGCGGTTGCTTTGGCTGGTCAAGTTGAGTACTCTAGCGCAGCTTGCCGGACTCCGTGGCAGGACAGTTTGTGTCTGACCGACGGATACGGAGAGATCCACAGAGACCATTTTGAGGAGCGCCTGCATGGCTGAGCCAAGCGTCGTATCACAAGGTCTGGAGCTGATGATTTTCGGTATGGGCGTCGTCTTTGTCTTTCTGACAATGCTCGTGTTCGTGACCGCTGCTATGTCCAGAATTGTGAACAAAATTGCTCCTGAGGTAGAAGTGCCCGCGGCAAAACCCGCCGCAGCGCCACAGACCACAGGGGTGGATCCGCAGTTGTTGAAAGTATTATCTGCGGCAGTAAAAGAGCATCGTGCCCGCCAAAAGTAAGGCACGGTATAAGAAGAACTCAACGTTAATTAACAACGTTTACGGAAGAAAAGGCCATCATCCATGACCGATTCTAAGAAACCATTAGGTATTACCGACGTCGTCCTGCGTGACGCTCACCAGTCTATTCTGGCGACCCGCATGCGCATTGATGACATGCTCCCTATTGCTGAGAAACTCGACCAGGTTGGTTATTGGTCACTTGAGTCCTGGGGCGGCGCAACATTTGACTCCTGCATCCGCTTCCTCGGTGAAGATCCATGGGATCGTATCCGCGAATTCAAGAAAGCAATGCCAAAGACCAAGCACCAGATGCTGCTGCGTGGTCAGAACCTGCTTGGCTACCGTCATTACGCTGATGATGTTGTAGAGAAGTTTGTAGAGCGTGCGGCTACCAATGGCGTAGACGTTTTCCGTGTGTTCGACGCAATGAACGATCCGCGCAACCTTGAGACAGCACTGAAAGCTGTTAAGAAACAAGGTAAACACGCGCAGGGTACGCTGTCGTACACCACCAGTCCGGTACATACACTGGATTCATGGATTGATCTGGCGAAACAGATCGAAGACATGGGTGCTGATTCTATCGCCATCAAAGACATGGCAGGCATCCTGACCCCATACGATGCATACGAGCTGGTATCACGCCTGAAAGCACAGACTGATCTTGAAGTTCAGCTGCACGCGCACGCGACAGCAGGTATGTCTGATATGACCATCCTGAAGGCGATCGAAGCGGGTATTGACCGCGTCGATACTGCTATTTCTTCTATGTCGATGACTTACGGCCATACTGCAACCGAATCTGTTGTTGCTGCTCTGGCTGGCACCGATCGCGATACAGGCCTGGACCTGCTGCTGATCGAAGAAATTGCTGCTTACTTCCGTGATGTTCGTAAGAAGTACGCTAAGTTCGAAGGCGCGCTGCGCGGCACAGACAGCCGTATTCTTGTTGCTCAGGTGCCGGGCGGCATGTTGACCAACATGGAAAACCAGCTGCGTGAGCAGGGCGCTTCTGACAAGTTCGACGAAGTTCTGAAAGAGATCCCACGTGTACGTGAAGATCTGGGACATATTCCTCTGGTGACTCCAACGTCTCAGATTGTTGGTACTCAGGCAGTACTGAACGTTCTGACTGGCGAGCGTTACAAGTCGATCTCGAAAGAGACTCAGGGCATTCTTAAAGGCGAATACGGTGCAGCACCTGCCGCTATGAATGCTGAGCTTCAGGCTCGTGTTCTGGAAGGCAAAGAAGCAATTACCTGTCGCCCAGCTGACCTGATCGAGAACGAACTCGATAAAGTGATTGCTGACGTTGACAAGCTGGCCGCTGAGAAAGGTATCGAGCTGTCTGCCGACAAGATCGATGACGCTCTGACCTACGCTATGTTCCCTCAGATCGCGCCTAAGTTCCTTGAGAACCGTAATAACCCAGACGCATTTGAGCCAGCTCCAAAAGGCGCTGATGAAGACACCTTTACTGTCACTGTTGATGGCAACGAATACGTTGTGAAAGTGGATGACGGCGGCGATGTGACTGATCTTAAGCCAGTAAATGGCGCACCAATGTCATTCGGTGGTGATTCAGGCAACGCGGGTGCTGCGACATCTGCTCCGGTTGCAGCGGGCGGCGGTGATCCTGTTTCTGCGCCACTGGCTGGTAACGTCTGGAAGGTACTGGTTCAGCCAGGTCAGACCGTTAGCGAAGGTGATGTTGTCATCATCCTTGAAGCCATGAAGATGGAAACTGAGGTGCGTGCACCGCGCTCAGGCACCATCGGCAGTGTGACAGCCACCGAAGGTGCTGCTGTTAAAGTGGGTGACACCCTCTACACACTGGGTTAATGGGAGCTGACTGATGGAAAGTTTACTCCGACTCTGGAATGACACTGGTATCGCTCACATTGAGCCAGGCCAGGCGTTCATGATGCTGGTTGGCTTCGGTATGTTGTACCTGGCCATCAAGAAGGGTTTTGAACCACTTCTGCTTCTGCCAATCGCTGTTGGTACTCTGATGGTAAACATCCCGAGTGCCGGACTGGGTTGGTCTGCGGCTGAAGGTGCAATCCGTTCTGCTGATCCTGCACTGCTTGCTCAGTTCCGTGACCTGTTTGGTCTGGCGGCTGATGCGACTGTGCACAATATACTGGATGCGTATCACAGTGCCGAATCCGCGCTGTATAAGAAGGCACTCCTGCTGGGTAAAGAAGCTGGTTTTGAAAACGGCATGCTCTACACCTTCTATAGCGTGACGATTGCCAGTGGTGTTGCACCTCTGCTGATCTTCATGGGCGTTGGTGCTATGACTGACTTCGGTCCGCTTCTGGCTAACCCGAAAACACTGCTGCTCGGTGCTGCTGCTCAGTTTGGTATCTTTGGTACCGTTGCTGGTGCGGTATTACTGACCGATGCGGGTCTGATGGACTTCACCGTTCAGCAGGCAGCTGCGATCGGTATTATTGGTGGTGCAGATGGCCCGACGTCGATCTTTATTGCATCTAAGCTGGCTCCTGAACTGCTGGGTGCGATTGCGGTTGCGGCCTATTCATACATGGCGCTGGTTCCTTTGATTCAGCCACCAATTATGAAAGCACTGACCACAGAAGCTGAGCGTAAGATTCAGATGGAACAGCTGCGTACGGTGACAAAAGGCGAGAAAATCGTTTTCCCGATCGCGGTACTGATTCTGGTTGCACTGTTGCTGCCTTCAGCGGCACCGCTGCTGGGTATGTTCTGCTTCGGTAACCTGATGAAAGAATCTGGTGTGGTAGAGCGTCTGAGCGATACTGCACAGAACGCACTGATCAACATGGTGACCATCTTCCTGGGTCTGTCAGTAGGCTACAAAATGAGCTCTGACGCCTTCCTGAATGGCAGCACTCTGGCGATTATCGTTCTGGGTCTGGTTGCCTTTATGGTGGGTACTGCGGCAGGTGTCGTGATGGCTAAGATCATGAATGCACTGTCTAAAGATCCTATCAACCCACTTATTGGTTCAGCGGGTGTTTCTGCTGTACCTATGGCGGCACGTGTGTCGAACAAAGTGGGTCTGGAAGCCAACGGCCAGAACTTCCTGCTGATGCATGCGATGGGCCCGAACGTTGCGGGTGTAATCGGTTCAGCAGTTGCGGCAGGTGTGATGATTTCCTTCTTCGGATAAGACTCACAACTCTGCAGTTCAAAAACGGCACCTTTTTAGGTGCCGTTTTTTTTGCCTGTTGTTTGTACCAGGACTGTCCAGTAGCTACTGAGAGGAACCTCGTAGCATGCTTTGTGCTCCCAATAGTGAGAGATTAATGGAGTAGTTACATGACAGAGCTTGAATGGACACAAATGTTAAATCACTTTGTGGACCTTGGGATTGCTTTCTTACTGGCCGTACCGGTCGCTGTAAACCGTGAACTCAGAAGCAAAGGCGTTGGCCTGCGTACGTTTCCTCTGGTGTCTGTGGCATCCTGTGGGTATATGTTACTGGCGATGCAGGTTTATAGCGGCTCAGATGCTGAGGCACGGGTAATGTACGGCCTGATTACAGGGATAGGTTTTATTGGTGGTGGTGCGATACTGAAGAATGGCGGCAATGTTTCGGGAACGGCAACAGCGGCGAGTATCTGGAACACTGGAGCGATTGGTGTCTCCGTGGCGTACAGCTATTACGAAATTGCGATTACCCTGTCGCTGATTAACTTTCTGGTGCTGCAGTTTGGTGGCGTTATTAAACAGGAAACGAAAGCGGTGTCTCAGAAGCATAGCGACGATGAGGCAGGTAAACCGGCAAGGAGCTTAAATGAGAGCGACTGATAAAGTGGGCGCTCAAGAACAAAAAAAGCCAGGCGTATGCCTGGCTTTTTCAGTTTCGCGAGTGCTTACTCGCCGATCTTCAGTGTACTGAGAACTTCTGAACGAATACGACCGAGGAGTTCTGCGTCGTTTTTCAGAGACTCGCCGTATGAAGGAATCATCTTCTTCAGACGCTTATCCCAGCCTGATGCCATTTTCTCAGGGAAGCAGCGCTCCAGCACCTCGATCATCGCCTGTACCGCGACAGATGCACCCGGAGAGGCGCCAAGCAGCGCGGCCAGCGAGCCGTCTTTCGCTGCGACCAGCTCGGTACCAAATTCGAGTTTACCGCGGCCGCTGGCGTCTTTCTTGATGATCTGTACGCGTTGGCCGGCGCGGGCCAGAGTCCAGTCAGACGCTTTGCAGGCTGGATAGTAACCGCGCAGAGTACCCACGCGCTCTTTATGAGACTGGCGTACTTCGCTGATCAGGTACTTGGTCAGGTCCATGTTATTGAAACCGACGTCCATCATAGGCATCAGGTTGCTGACGCTGACAGATTTCAGCAGATCAAACTTAGAACCAGACTTCAGGAATTTCATGGTAAAGCCCGCGAACGGGCCAAACAGCAACGCGGGCTCGCCATTGATGATGCGGGTATCAAGGTGAGGCACTGACATAGGAGGCGCACCAATCGCAGCCTTGCCATACACTTTGGCACTGTGTTGAGCAACGATCGCAGGATCTTTGCATACCAGCCACTGACCAGAGACCGGGAAGCCTCCGTAGCCGTCAGCCTCGTCGATACCGGAAGCCTGCAGTAGCGGCAGAGCACCGCCACCGGCCCCCAGGAAGACAAAGTTAGCGTGAATAGTTTTCGATTTGCCTGATTTACGGTCTTTCACGCGAACGTGCCAGCTTCCGTCTTTGGCATGATCAAAGTCGTTCACTTCGTGATTCAGGCAAAGAGTAAAGTTGTCATCATCCTGCAGGTTCTTGACCATGTTACGGGCCAGTGAACCGAAGTCGACGTCTGTTCCGTGAGCGATACGGGTTGCCGCGACTTTTTCTGAAGGATCGCGATCCTTCATTACGAGCGGCATCCATTGTTCCAGTACAGCTGGATCTTCGGAGTACTCCATCTCTTTAAACAGGTGGTGCGCGCTCAGTTTTTCATGGCGGCGGCGCAGGAATTCAACGTTCTCCTCACCCCAGACGAAACTCAGGTGAGGCGTCGTATTGATGAAGTTTTTTGGCTCTGGCAGGCCGCCTTCACGCACCAGATAGCTCCAGAGCTGGAGTGAAATTTCAAAGTTTGCGTTGATCGACAGAGCCCGGTCGATTTCGACATCGCCATCGGCGGTTTGTGGCGTGTAGTTCAGCTCACAGTATCCGGCATGTCCGGTGCCTGCGTTGTTCCAGCCGTCTGTGCTCTCGTGGGCTACGTGGTCGAGGCGTTCAACCAGGGTAATTTGAAGGGATGGGTCCAGTCTGCGAAGCAGTGTGCCCAGGGTTGCGCTCATTGCACCGCCGCCAACCAGCAGTACGTCGACCTTTTCTGTCGTCATTCGGGAATCGCCTTTAATTCAGATACTCTTTCAATGCAGGCAGAAGGCCGGGAGCAAGGGGTGTCCTTATTAGCCAGCTTCTGATCCGATACAGAACGGGATATCCGTCTGAACCTGCTCGTCTGTATGAAGAGAATAGACCTGCAAATCAGGCCTGGGCCAGTATCGTGTCTGTACTGGCTCTACATAACATATGTCTTTTCATTCGCTCGCGAAAATACCCGAAAACCCTATACGGGTCAATTGGATAGCTACTTTGTCAGGCTTTGACGAATGGCTTCAGACCGGGGTTCTGGCGGTAGATTTTGGGCGCAACAGAACGAAATAGAGAGTATGAGGAACCTTGATCAGTTCCCTTTATCTCAAGAATGACCAGAACGTCGGACGCAATCCGCCATAAAGGGGTGATTACTCTGTGTCATGCGTTAGGGTGAAATGAGAGGAGGACACTATGTCGTTGAAGAATGCCGTACAACTAATTGCCTATCCAGACCGTATTGGTAAAGACCTGAAAGACCTGGCGGGTTTTATGGAACAGCACCTGAGTACTGCCGTCGGGGGTGTTCATATATTGCCATTCTACCCGTCTAACGCGGATGCCGGTTTTTCACCTCTGACGCACAAAGAGGTTGATCCCGCGTATGGTGGTTGGGCAGACATTGAGCGTATCGCCGCGCAGTTCGATATCTGTGCTGATCTGACCGTAAATCATATTTCCGACGAGTCTGAAGAGTTTAAGGACTTTCTTCAGAAAAAGGACGAATCGAAATACGCTGAATTGTTTGTCCGCGTCGATAAAATGGGTGAGTTTTCCCCGGACGATATGGCGAAAATTCATATCCGCAAAGAGAAAGAACCTTTCCGTGAGGTGACCTTCGCCGATGGCTCGACCGAGCGTGTCTGGTGCACATTCACCGAGCAACAGATTGACCTGAATTATGAAGCCGACGCTACTTATGAACTGATGGAAGATTACATTGGGTTCCTTGCCTCAAAAGGTGTGAATCTGTTCCGTCTTGATGCGTTTGGCTACACCACAAAGCGGGTCGGAAGCAGCTGCTTTCTGGTAGAACCCGACGTTTACCGTAATCTCGATTGGGTCAATTCGGTGGCGCAAAAGCACGGTGCACGTTGTTTGCCTGAAGTTCATGATCACAGCAGTTATCAGTACGCCATCAGTCGTCGTGATATGCATCCGTATGGCTTTGCGTTGCCACCGTTGGTACTGTTCTCACTACTGGATGCAAACAGTGTGTATCTGAAGCACTGGTTGCGTATGTGTCCTCGTAATATGGTCACCGTCCTCGACACCCACGATGGTATCTGTATTCCTGATGTCGAAGGTGTTCTGCCTGAAGAGAAAATTGCCGCTCTGATCGATAACCTGCAGCAGCGCAGTGCCGATCCGATTATGCGCAAGTCAGCTGCTAATATTCACAGTGTTGGTGCGATTTATCAGATCACCTGTACGTTTTACGATGCACTGATGCAGAACGATGACGCTTACATTGCCGCTCGCGCGATTCAGTTCTTCACACCAGGCATTCCTCAGGTGTATTACGTTGGTTTGTTGGCGGGCGTTAATGATGAAGAACTGATGGAGGAAACGGGTGAATTACGTGACATTAACCGCCACTACTACAGTCTTTCTGAGGCCAAAGAATCGTTAACAAGCCCGGTTGTAAAGCGCTTGCTGAAGTTAATGGAGTTCCGCTCGAACTACCCGGCCTTTGATGGACGTTTTGAACTGCACTCCAGTAATGACAGCAGTGTCCACATGGCGTGGCGTCACGGCGAATACTACTGTGAAGTTTTTGTGGATCTGAACTTTAACACTGTCGCATTAAGCTATCTTGATACTGAGACGCTCGAAGAAGTCTCTGTTACCTGTTAAGTATTTGAGGCCCGCCATTGCGCGGGCATTACCATAGGTAAGTATCACATGCTCAAACAACTGCGGCCCGTCCTGTCATTATTGGCGGGCGTCAGTCTGTTGCTACTTGGCAGCGGACTTCTCAACACATTACTGGCTGTCCGCGGCAGCGAAGAATCCTTCAGTGATCAGGCAATGGGCCTGATTATGTCGGGCTACTTTGTTGGTTTTTTCGTGGGCACTTTTCTCGCGTTACCTCTGATTCGTCGTGTAGGGCATATACGAACCTTTGCCATGTGCGCGGCGGTGGGGTCTGTGTCGGTGCTGTTGCACGATGCTTTCGCGACCCCCTGGGCGTGGGGCGGGCTGAGAGTCCTGACCGGCACTGCGTTGGTCATTCTTTATACCGTGATTGAAAGCTGGCTGAATGCCACGACACCGCCACAGAATCGTGGCCAGGTGTTTGCCGTGTACATGGTGGTGAACCTCGGGGCATTAGCGGTTTCTCAGCAATTTATGTCGCTAGCGCCGGCGTCCAGTTATCTGCTTTTCGCACTGGCATCGGTATTGGTGACGCTTTCTCTGGTGCCTGTAACGGGCACACGTTTTGGTCCTCCGGAAGTTCAGCAGGTTAAGCGTTTAGGGATACGCTTTCTCTGGCGTATTGCTCCGCTGGCGATCAGTGCCGCGTTTCTCTCGGGACTTGCGATGGGGGCATTCTGGGGGATGAGTGCGCTTTATGCCTCACGGATTGGATTACCTACGTCTGAGGTGGCGACCTTTGTTACTGCGGGCATTATTGGCGGGGCTTTATTGCAGTATCCGGTGGGGCGCCTGTCCGACAGGTTTGATCGCCGCCGGGTTCTTGCTGGTATCGTTGGCGTAGCTGCTGTGTCTGCCTTATTAATTATTCCGGCGTCGTTTGCTTCGGTGGAATTTCTTTATGCCGCTATCGCCTTGTACGGTGGGTTGGCTTTCGCAGTTTACCCGGTGGCCGTCGCTCACCTGATCGATCATCTGGAAAGCGGCGATATTCTTCCGGGGGGCAGTGCGTTACTCTTGGTGCACGGTATTGGTGCAGCCATAGGCCCGGCATTAAGTGGACAATTGATGTCTATGACCGGCGCGAGTGCACTGCCTGTGTACTTTGCTGCGGTTCAGGGCACTCTGTTTATGGTAGCGGTATGGAAAATGCATCAACGACAGAAGGACGAGACGACAGGTGAGCCTGCACAGTTCGTACCTATGGTAAGAACGACGCCCACTGCTCTGGAAATGCATCCGGATGACAGTGAACAGTCGCCGGATCTGGCTCCGGACGTAGCACATGGAACAAGTGGGGAGTCAGACATTCATGAGGAGAGTAGGGAACCACCTCCGTCTCAGGCAGCTCAAAGCTGAAAAGCTCCGGCTGTGTCAGATTGCATTCGTGCAGTCGCCCGGTGTTACCTGCCGCCCTGACCCGGCGGTATCCCGGAGCATCTAAATAATCGCGGTCGCATAACTGGTTATTAATTAACCCGCACTGCAGTCGGCACAGATGATCGATTGAAGTACGAGCGGTGCGGACAGCGGAGAAAATTATGTTACTCGCAACAGATCTGGACGGAACCTTTCTTGGTGGCTCGCAGGAGCAACGCCAGCAACTTTATCAATTGATTGCTGCTCACCCGGATATTGATCTTATTTTTGTTACCGGGCGAGGCCTTGAGTCGGTCATGCCATTGTTGGCTGACCCAACCATTCCTCAGCCTGAATATATCATCTGTGATGTTGGCTGCACCGTCGTCAATGGCGAGACCCTACACCCGGTTGGTGAAGTACAGTCGCGTATTGATGATAAGTGGCCCGGTGAGTACACAATTCATGCAGCGGTAGAGCACATAGAAGGGCTGGTCCGTCAGGATGTTCCACAGGAACGTCGCTGCTCGTACTTTGTTGCACCCGATATCATGGAAAAGCACCGCGAGGAACTTGAGGCGATTGGTGAGAAACTCGATTGCGACGTACTGTATTCAGCAGACCTCTATCTGGATTTTTTGCCGCGCAACGTGAATAAAGGATCGACGCTGACCGCGCTGGTTGAGCACCTCAATATCGACAAAGCCGATGTGATGGTGGCGGGTGACACCCTGAACGATTTATCGATGTACGAGTATGATTTTATCGGTGTTTGCGTAGGCGAGTCCGAAAAAGGCTTAACAGAAGCGACAGAAGGCCGTGCCCGCGTATATCACGCATCGGCACCGGGTGCTGGTGGCATTCTGGAGGCCATCAGTCACTTCGGTTTTTTAGGTGTTGAGGGTATTGATGCCGAAGGACGCGATGACATTGAGCCCGGTGGTTCCGATCTGGTAATTGTCTATCACCGCCTGCCTTATGAAGAATACATCGAAGATGGCGAGATGAAACGCCGTAATCACCGTTCACCCAACGGTATTATTCCGACACTCGCCAGTTTCTTTAAAGACGGAAGAAAAGGCGCCTGGGTTGCCTGGTCGATCACAGACCCGTCGTTGAAAGAATTTGAAGTTCATACCGAGGTCGATAAAGAACAGTACCCTAATCTGGTAGCCGCGCGTGTTGGGCTGACGAAAGACGAAGTCGACATTTTTTATAAGCGCTTCTCCAAAGAAGCTTTCTGGCCAACCTTGCATACCTTCTGGGAGCGAGCGAGCTTCGTTGAAGAGCACTGGAATGTATTCTGCGAAGTGAACCGCAAGTTTGCTGAACAAACGGCTAAAGAAGCTGCAGAAGGTGCAACCGTGTGGCTGCACGATTATAACTTGTGGATGGTGCCAGCGTACCTGCGTGAAATCCGCCCGGATCTGAATATCGCATTTTTCCACCATACGTATTTCCCTTCCGCTGACGTATTTAATGTGCTGCCGTGGAGAAAGGAAATTGTCGGTAGTCTGTTGCAATGCGATTACATTGGCTTCCATATTCCACGTCAGTCGGAAAACTTTATTGATGTAGCAAAAGGTGTCATGCCGTTTGAAGTGACTGAAAAATCTGGCTGTGCGCCACGCTTCCTGACCTACGGTTGCGCCGTGGGCCTGGATGAAATGACGACTGAGATTAAAGTCAATGATCGAACCATCCGCCTGGGTGCCCACCCGGTTGGTCTGGATCTGAAACGCGTTGATACGGCGTTAGAAAAACCTGAAATTCAGAACCGTATGCAGGAGCTACGGGAAGAGTTGCACGGTATTAAACTTGTTCTGTCAGTCGAACGTCTGGATTACACAAAAGGGATACCCGCTAAGCTGGAGGCCTTTGAACGGCTTATGGAAGATCATCCAGAGCTGCACGGTAAAGTGACACTCGTGACTGTGTGTGTCCCCGCTGCGAAAGAAATGACGGTGTACAACGAGCTGCAGAACGAAATTGAGCAAGCGGTGGGTCGTATTAATGGCAAGTACGCCCATGTCGGCTGGACGCCAGTGCAATTCTTTTTCCGGGCTGTTCCGTTTGAAGAGCTGGTGGCCTACTACGCGATGGCCGATGTTATGTGGATTACGCCACTTCGTGATGGTTTAAATCTGGTTGCTAAAGAATATGTTGCAACTCAGGGCAAAACTGAGGGCAAAGGCGTGTTGGTACTGTCAGAGTTTGCCGGTGCCGCTGCTGAAGTTAAGGGCGCTGTATTATGTAACCCGCATGATCCTGCGGAAATGGCAGAGACCTGTTATTTCGCCTTGTCGATGCATCCAGACGATGCGGCGGCACGCCTGAATGAAGCCTATGACGTTGTCAGTTACTACGACATTGCTCACTGGGGGCAGGATTTCCTCGATGAGGTCGCTGACAGCGCACGTAAAAATGGTCGTGGTAGTGCTGACCTGACGGTTGTCGCCTGATAACTTTTAGGAGCTATTGTTTTCCGTCACTACTTTGCAACTCGCCGTGAATACATCCATGTAGGCTCGGTTATGGCGTCCATGCCATAAACGGTTGCTCAGCAGTGGCGGAAAACAGAAATTTGAGCATCCATAACGTGCGGAATATGAAAGACCACTTGAATACTTACCGTGACCGTGTGCAGCAGGGATGCTGCATTCGAGACTACAGGGACGTACTTGCGTCGTGTCGCGGTAAGTATTCCGGTGGTTTTGGTTTTATCACTTCGATCCTTTTCCCATTATTGTCTATCAGGCTGCCCAGATCTGTTTGATATTCACGAATTCTCGAATACCGTGTGGCCCTAGCTCCCGTCCGTAACCGGATTTTCCTATCCCACCACTCGGGAGTCGGGGATCTGTTTTGACGATACCGTTAATGGCTACCTGGCCTGCGTTTAATTCGTGAGCGGCTCTTTGAGCACTGGTTTCACTACCAGTCCAGATACTGGAACCAAGGCCGTACTCGGTATCGTTGGCAATGGTCAGAGCCTCATCGAGGTTTGCTGCTTTGCAAACGGCGAGTACGGGCCCGAAGGTTTCTTCGCGGAACACGGCCATTTCAGAAGTCACACCGGCCAGCAGCGTAGGGGGATAAAAGAAGCCGGGCATGTCCGGTTTTTCACCGCCAGTCAGGCATTTAGCCCCATCCTGAATAGAGCGCATTACCTGACTGTGTAATTGGTCGCGTAAATCTTCGCGCGCTATCGGGCCGATGCATTGGTTTTCCTGTGATGGATCACCGAGCTCAAGTGCGCTGAAGCGCTGCGTTAATTCGCGGCAGACATCGTCGTATACGCCGGCTTCAACAATGACACGCTTGGCCGCGATACAGGACTGACCGGCATTGATCATGCGTGACAGTGTGATGACGTCACAGGCCTTTTGAATATCGGCATCGTTTAAAACGATGCAGGGGTCTGACCCGCCCAGTTCAAGAACGGCAGGTTTTAAGCCCGCCGCAGCCCGCGCTGCGACTTTCTGGCCCGCGCCACTTGAACCGGTGAATGAGACGGCTTTAATACCCGGATGATCGATGGCATCACCTACGAGTTCGGTTGTAACCGGCAGGTTTTGCATTACACCGTCTGGAAGGTTTCTCTGAAAAATGCGAGTTAAGCATGCTGCAGATTCGGGCACATTCGGGTCGGGTTTCATCACGCAGGTGTTACCGGCCATCAGCGCCGGAGCAAGAAATCTGAGCGCCAGCCAGACGGGCGCATTCCAGGGAAGGATTCCGAGGACGGTTCCCAGTGGCTGGTGGCAGACGTAGCTGTCCGTCGCATCCGAGGCTAATGTCTCTGGTTCAAGAAAGGCTTCGCCGTTGTCGGCATAGTATTCTGCACAAAATGCTGATTTTTCGACTTCACCAAGACCTTCGCGCAGAGGTTTCCCCATTTCTTTCGCCATCAACTGCGCCAGTTCATCTTTTGACTCACGCATGTCGGCGGCAATATTAATCAGGCACTTTGCTCGCTCACTGTAGCTCATAGCCGCCCATGCAGGGGCTGCCGCGACCGCTTGTCCTATGGTGTCTTCAGCTTCTGCCAGCGTCAGTGATTCAACTTCAGGCAGAGCTGTTCCGGTTGTTGGGTTTATTGGATTAAGCATGGTCATTCCTCCTCAAGCCGTAGCATCGGTTTTGCTAGCTGCATCTTTGTCGTTTTCAGCAGTGGATGACTTACTTTTTGCGCCTTTTTTTGATCGCGCTGAGCCAAGATCAATGGCACCATTTTTTTTGGTTTCGTCAGGCTTTACCGTGAAATCGCGATCCAGGGTGAAGAAAGATTCACAGCCGTCTTCGGTGACGTGAATGGTGTCTGAAATACCGCAGGTTTTGTCGCCATCAACCCCCCACATCCATGGAATAAGGTGGAAGGTCATGCCTTCTTTAAGCACGGTTCCATCTCCTTGTTTCAGACTGACGATATAGCCTTCATCCCAGCTGGGTGGGAAGGCGATGCCAATGGAATACCCTGAGCGGGTAATCAGACGCGCACCCACGGTATTGTCGGAAATAATATTGCGCACCAGGTTATCAACGTCTGAGACAGTCATTCCGGGTTGCACAATATTGTGCACGGCATCGAGTGCCTTTTTCATGGTCTCCTGCGCCTGATACATCGAGTCCGGCATATTACCGAGCATGACGGTGCGCATCATGGCCGTATGGTAACGGCGGTAGCAGCCGCCGACCTCAAGAAAAACGTGCTCGTCCGGCTGGATCACCCGACCTTCCCAGGTGGCATGGCCAATCATGGTTCTCGGGCCGGACGTCACGTAAGGCATGACCGAAGGAAATTCACCACCGGCGCGGAACATAGCAGCACTGATGGCTGCGCCGACTTCATTTTCGGTGGCGCCGGCATGACAGGCATCAATACCTGCGACCATGCCGGCTTCAGTGGCGATGGCCGCGCGCTTCATTATGTCGATTTCAACGGCGGACTTGCAGACGCGCCCCTCTTCAACAATGCCGAAGCAGTCCAGTAACTTACCGTCCTTCAGTGAGGTGTGAATCACATCCTGATGGTAGGCGGGGAAGAAGTAACTGTTACGTTCGTAGCCAATGCGCTTATTGGCCAGACCAAATTCACGCAGGGCGTCGACTAGCATCTGAATGGCATCACCGGTATCCGGGTAGGGGCGGGTGACCTCTACCCAGGTTCGGGCAATAACGTTGGACTCTTCAAGCGCCCGGGTAATCATAAAGGGCTCTTTTTCAAGTGGTACGACTAAGGCCTGGAAAAAACTGTACCCGGTGGTTTGATAATCCGTCAGGTACATGATGTTTTCAGGATCAGAAATTACCACTGCATCAAGATGTCGTTCCTGAATCCGCTGGCGTAGTTCTTCGATCCGGCGCACGTACTCTTCGTGCGGAAAAGTCATATCATCACGATCAATCATGCGGCTTTCTCCATAACGCTGCGGACAGATTCAGTCAGGATTTCCAGACCAGAAATCAGATCAGATTTGGGAATGGTCAGTGGCGGAATAATTTTCAGCACTTTGCCGCCGGTGCCACAGGCCGCGATAATTAATCCCTTTTTAAAACACTCCTGTACTACGGCCGCACTGCGTTCGCCCGAGCCCATATCAAGACCAAAAATCATGCCTTTTCCACGTAGCTGCAGGCTTTTATCTGCGTGCAGTAACGGCTGAAGGTACTGATCGACTAACGTAGCTTTTTCTTTTACCTCCTTCATTAAGTCGTCATTGCGGAAATAATCGAGGGCGACTTTGCCAGCAACAAAAGAGAGGTTCTGCCCACGGAACGTGCCGGTGTGCTCGCCCGGTGACCAGTGTTTATCCAACTCAGGGTCGACCAGGTTCATTGCCATTGGTGTACCGATACCGCCTACACCTTTTGCCATGCAGACGATATCTGGCATGACACCGAGGTCGTCGAAGCTGAAGTAATTGCCGGTACGGCCACAGCCGACCTGAATATCATCAATGATAAGTACGGCGCCCAATTCTTTTGCCAGTAACGCGACGCCTTTCATCCATTCTTTACTGGCGACGTTGACGCCACCTTCAGCCTGAATGGTTTCCAGTAAAATAGCCGCTGGTTTGGCCATACCGCTTGAGGTATTCAGGTAGCGCGCTCGCAGGTGATCAAGTGAGCTGAGACCACATCCTTGATTACAGCCATTGCAGGGGACTTCGCAGCCGAATGCTTCGTGGCGAACGTGATTCAGTGGCACACCGGAAGCGTTGCGGAAATACTCGTTAGCCGTGGCTGCCAGTGAGCCCAGTGTCATACCGTGGAAGCCCTGACTGAATGCCAAAATTTCTGTCCGGCCGGTCGCACGGCGTGCAATTTTCATCGCCGCTTCCACCGCATTCGTTCCTGTTGGCCCCATGAACTGAATGCGATGAGGCATATTGCGTGGCTCAAGAATCAGATCTGTGAACGTCTGCATGAACTCCGCTTTGGCACTGGTCTGCATATCCAGACTGTGAAGAACGCCATCGTTTTTCATGTACTCGATCATGGCATTAATCATGGCTTCATTATTGTGGCCAAAATTCAGCACACCTGCGCCGGCAAAAAAGTCGATATATTCTTTACCTGTATCGTCGGTCTGACGTGCGTTTTTTGCGGTCGTAAAAGTAACAGGGTATACGCGGCTGTAACCGCGCACATTTGATTCGCGCTGCTCAAAAATAGTCATGAGTCTGATCCTCTCGTTAATAGTATTTTTTACGGAGTGAGTCAGACCTCAGGGTGGAGTGCGCATCCCCGTTAAACGACAGAACCAACGACAGACGTCTTCGATCAATCTGTCGTTGAAGTCGTAATGTGGGCTATGACATGGATACGGGTTACGGCGACCGTCGTCGCTGCCGATCAGTGCGAACGCACCAGGAATTTCCCGTAAGTAGTAACTGAAATCTTCTGACGCCATGACCGGCATCGGGCGGCCGTGGTCGAGAGCTTTCTCGCCATACAGCTCTGTCCATGTCGCACGCGATGTCTGCGCTTGAGCTGAGTGATTTATCGTTGCCTGATAACGTCCGTGATGTGTCACTTCACACTCAACGCCGTAGGCTGCCGCTGTATTGGTCGCGGTTTCGCTGATCGCGTTGTTTACCAGGGCCCGGGTAGCTTCATCCGGAACCCGGATACTGCCACCTATGGTCGCTGTGTCTGCGAGTACGGTTGGGGCATTTCCGGCGTGAAACTGCGTGATACTGACCACGGCATTCGCTTGTGGAGGCAATCGCCGACTGACAACCTGCTGCATAGCGACAACGATTGCCGAGCCTGCCAATACGACATCGGTGCAGATTTCTGGCTGACTGGCGTGGCCGCCTTTGCCTTTAAGAGTAATATCGAACGTTCCGTTGCCGCACATGACGAGCCCGTCTGGGCATGCCATGGTGCCATACGGCAGGGCTGGCCAGTTGTGCCAGCCGTATATTTCACTGACGCCCTCAAGGGCACCTTCGCGAATCATTTCGCGCGCACCGTGGCCGCCTTCTTCGGCGGGTTGAAAGAGTAAAATAACCTGGCGGGATAATTCAGATTCGTGCTGTTTCAGCCAGCGAGCGGTGGCAAGCAGGGCGGCAGTGTGCCCATCGTGGCCACAGGCGTGCATACAGCCCGAGTGGGTAGAGGACCATTCAGCTCCAGAGTCTTCAATAATCGGCAACGCGTCGATGTCGGCTCGCAGCGCAATCGCCGGCGTTGTGCCGTGCTCATTTAATACCGCAACCGTGCCGGTTTCTGCGCATTTTCTCCAGCGAATCCCCAGTGCTGTCAGCGTCTTGCGAATGGTTTCAGCGGTACCATGCTCCTCCCAGCTTAATTCCGGGCGCTGATGCAGTTCGCGGCGAATATTCCTCGCGAAGCTTAATGTCTCTTGCCAGTCGTCAGACATAACGTCTCCTGCCTGTCATGAGAGAGCAGTCGTCTGCTCTGTCAGCGAATTATGGGCTGCTTTTTCTCTGTGCCTTGAATTATTGATTGCAACGTGCAGGCCAGTTTTTGAAGTGTTTAGTGGGCTAAATTTTTAAATGTGAGAAATATAATTTTAAAAAAACGCTATTTTTCAAACGGTTGAGTAGCAAGAGTTAAAGAAGAAATAAATGGGAGGTAGTGAATGTGTTTAGGCCCCAAAACAGTTCTTGTGCATGTGTATGTAACCTTGTGGTGCGGGTGCTCGATATCGGGGCATTATTTGAGGTGAGGGGTAACAGGTGTGCGGTGAATCCGGAAACACCACTTTTCACGCCAGAATACCTTTGGGCTATGGCTTATCTGGCCAATAGGTTGCAGCCAGCACTTGCGTGCCAGTAGCATTATCCAACTGTGTAGTATCACAACTTATAAAAATAACGATATATATCTGGGGTTACTATGAACTTCCGTAAAACAGGTCTGACACTGGCGTTTGCGTCAGCGGCTGCCGTATTCTCTGCTCCTGCATCTGCGGGTTGGTTCGATTGGCTTTTTCCTTCGCCTCCAGTGGAAGAGGAAGAAGAGGTTGTTGAGCAGCCGGACTACTCGGACGGGCTCCGCCCAGCCATTTTCGTTGGCAACAACTGGGACGGCACCATCGATGTGATTGATGGCGATAACTACGAAATTCTGGGGCGTGTGAATGGTATCCCCGATTACGAAGAGCGTATGGAAGAAATCAAAGCAGATTTCTGGCGCTACACGGTTTTCCTTGGTATTCGACAGCTGATTGGTGAAGGTAACGACCAATACGTCGATGACATGTACAGCACCAACGATGGTGAACTGCTGATTGTCTCCCGCCCTAGCTTTGCTGACGTTGTCGCTCTGGATCTGGATAACGGCGAGATTGTATGGCGTTTTGAAGTTGACGGGGCACGCTCTGACCACATGGCGCTGTCTCCGGACGGTACTCAGGTGGCGGTATCGGCGTCGACAGGCAGTGTTGTTCATCTGCTGAATGTGTACACAGGCGAAGAAGAAGGACGCTTCCCTACCGGTAATTCACCGCATGAGAACCTCTACTCTGATGATGGTAAGTACATTTACCACTCCAGTATCGGTTTCGTTTTTATGCCATTTGACGGCAAGGTTCTGCGCGATACAACCCGTGGTGAGCGAAAGTTCATCGTCTATGACACAGAGGCCGAAGAGATCGTTAAAGACATCGATATCAAGGCGAAACTTGAAGAAGCGGGTTTGGGTGATCTGAGCCCGTCTATCCGTCCGATGGCACACACCAGTGATTACCGTTTCTTCTACTTCCAGCTGTCATTCCTGCACGGGCTGGTGGAGTTTGACATGGAAACCGAGACCATCACCCGTCTGGCAGAGCTGCCTAACATGGTTCCATACCTGCCTAAGGTTTACTACGTGAATGACTCGGCGCATCACGGTTTGGCCATGAGTGCTGATGACTCTGCTCTCTGTGTTGCCGGAACTATGGATGATTATGCAGCCATTGTTGATCGCGAAACGTTCGAATACAC
Organism: Thalassolituus sp. UBA3500; assembly: GCF_002377545.1. NCBI lineage: Bacteria > Pseudomonadati > Pseudomonadota > Gammaproteobacteria > Oceanospirillales > Oceanospirillaceae > Thalassolituus > Thalassolituus sp. UBA3500. Next base: position 135,300 of record NZ_DFQB01000001.1, read on the forward strand.
GATTCTTGAAGGGCTGGGCAAGAAGGCGTACTGGGCAGTATCTGACCGCAGTGGCGAAAACTGCCTGATCTCGTGGAGTGAGACGGATCAGGTATCTGTCATCAACTACGCGACTCGCGAAGAGATCAAGCGTATTGATGTGGGTAACCACCCGCAGCGTATTCGTGAGGGTATGCTGAAGGCAGACTGGATGTCTCTGTACTGATTGAGCAAGAGGGGCTCTTGTCTGAGAGCTCCTGCCACAACAAAAAAGCCCCGTCAGTTGTATCTGACGGGGCTTTTTTGTTGGTGATGGACTGAATCAGTCGTCGTCTTCTTCCAGCTGCGACTGCTGGTAACGTTCGATACCAATTTTATCAATCAGGCTCAGTTGAGTTTCAAGCCAGTCAACGTGTTCTTCTTCAGATTCCAGAATATCGTTCAACATGTCACGGCTGACGTAGTCTTTGACTTCTTCACAGTAGGAGATGGCGTCACGCAGGTCGGGAATGGCCTTCATCTCAAGCTTTAGGTCACACTCGATCATCTCTTTGGTGTTCTCGCCAATCATGAGGCGACCCAGGTCCTGCAGGTTAGGTAAGCCCTCCAGAAACAGAATGCGTTCAATCAGAACATCAGCGTGTTTCATTTCATCAATGGACTCGTGGTACTCATGATCTGCAATCTTCTTGAGTCCCCAGTCTTTATACATGCGTGCATGCAGGAAGTACTGATTAATGGCCACCAGTTCATTGGCCAGAATTGTGTTGAGGTGTTCTATAACCTTAGCGTCGCCTTTCATTGCCAGCGTCTCCCTGTGGGTGAATATGACTCTATTCTGGGTACTGATTCGGGCCCGAGTCAAACGATTAGGGAGCTTTGGGGTGAAAAAAATAAGGGACTGAAAACGATTTAGCTTTCAGTCCCATATTTGGGGGATATTTGGCCATAAATGATAGGTATTTATGGCTTAACGCAGGTCGAAATCGTAACGAATGGTTTTATCAGGCGCCGCTGCTCAAGCCGCAGAGAAGAGGTGGCTCATTTGAGCGGCGGTCTGTTTGGCTTCGTTAAAGATAGCTTTGGCATCGCGTGCACATTTTCCGCACTGGCTTCCGAGGCCAGTGCATTCTTTTAGCTGACTCATGCGGGTTGCACCTTGCTCGGCAGCAGCAACGATGTCGCGGTCAGTTACTCCTTTGCAGATACATACGTACATTTAAGCTCACCTGAGGGTCGTTAAGAAACTGATGCCAGTATAAATACGAATTACTATCAAACGCAAGCGTTTTGGGAGTAGAAGTGCGAATGATTTGTAACAAGTTATATTCGAAGGGTTGGTAGGGGCCCTTTAACAGGCGCTGTCAGTTAAGTCAGGTCAGCGGACGCTTGTTGAGTAAAGATCATTTAAAAAACGAACAAACGTTAAGTAGCGCACATTACGTAATGTACAATTGTTTACGATAAACATTGTGGGGATCTTCAGTCTGGTAAACAGATTCAGATACCCGCGCTCAAGGAAGGCACTTAGATAATAAAAATACGACTTGGTGCGTAACTAAATATGAGCTTCTCAAATTTTTTTCCAGCGTTGCTTCAAGGCGACAGCGAGTTTTTTGAAAGCAGAGTGCGAATACTCATGAAGCGAAGCATCGCCGGAGGACTTATCGCTCTGGCCTTCAGTATCGCATCTTTAAGCATGGTAGCTGTTCGTACCGCCTGGCCGCACTGGGACGTTGTCGCTGTCCTGCTCACCGGTTACATCATCCCTGTATCAATGGCATATAAGTATGTGCGGAAGCGCCCTGGTGACGTCTGTCCAGCTTCCGCATTCAGAGCTCTTGTGAGGGTATTCTGTGTTCTGATTATTTTCTGGGTGGCGGTTGGGATGATTATCCTCCCAGGACTCGATGCTGATACACGCCTGATTGCGGTATCGCTGTTTGTTGTGACTGTTTATGCCCACAGTTTACCTTTCGCAGTTTTTCCTAAGGTTGGTATCGGCCTGATGGCGCTGAACTTATTGCCACTGGCGTTGCAGTTAACCTTTCTTGGCGAGACTTCAGTGATCGCTTTTGGCCTGAGCGGGATAGTACTTATTGCTTGTGAAGTGGGTCTTTTTTCCTGGATTTACCTTACCGATATCAATCGTTTGCGCAAGAGGAGAACAGACACAAGGGCCGAAGTTAATGAGCCTGATATGTCCCAGATCGGTTTTAGAAGGCGTCTCATTTACATCCTCCATGCTGGTGCCACGCCGGCCGTTATGCTTCAGATTACTGCTAGTTTTTTCATGGTGCTCACTCTACGTGTTCCGGAGTATGAAGGGTTATTATGGAGTTGGTTTCTGGCCTATCTGTCAGTACAGACATTACGCACAGCAGGCTTTCTATTACATCTGGAAAATCCCGAACGATTTCGTTTGCGAACCTGGCGGACTCTGTTTGGTATTGGTGTTGTGGCGAATCAGCTCGGCTGGTACGCGTTATTGGTGCTTTTCTACGAAATCATGACTGGTTTCAGTCTTGGGGTGGTTAGCGGAACGCTGATTGTTATTGCGGTGATAAGTACGATGGGATTGAGTGGAGACCGCTTACTGTTGTACTTGAACAGTGTGATGTGTGTTGTTCCTCCTGCAATTATTTTGTTTTCGGGAGAAGACTTATGGTCCTCTATCTCGTTGGGGATGCTCGGCTCTATCAGCTTTTTGTTGATTGTAGAAAACATTCATCAGTCGACTGTGTATTCAATGAAAGGGCGCCTGCTGCAGAAGTTGTCAGAATTCCGGTCGAAAGAAATGGAAGTTCTCAACGTCGAACTTACAAATGCTCGTGAGAGTCTGACAGAAGTGAATGCTAACCTAGAGCAACAGATCGAAGAACGCACGCATGAACTGAACTATCAAGCCACGCACGATATGTTGACGGGCCTGGGAAATCGCTACTACTTTTCCCGAAAAGTGAGCGAGGCGCTGAAAGAGCAAACCGATGAGCAAAGCACGTTTGCTGTTTATCTGCTTGATCTCGACAGGTTTAAGGAGGTGAATGATGGGCTGGGCCATCTTGCCGGTGATCATGTTCTTCGTGTTATTGCTGAGCGTATAGCAGACGCCTGTGTCGATGAGGTGATCTGCGCCCGCTGGGGCGGGGATGAGTTTGTGATTCTTGAACGCCGTGATGTATCTGAGATTGAGGTAAAGGAGTTCGCTACCCAATTGGTGTCTGAACTTCGCAAGCCAATTGAGCTGGACAGCGGGCCAGTATCTTTGGGAGCCAGTGTAGGTATAGCACTTTGCCCGGATCATGGTACTAGTGCTGAACAACTGTTAGAACACGCTGATATCGCCGTCTATCGCGCGAAGTCGCGCAAGACCGGCGTCTCTGTTTACGACGATAAGTGGGGGTATGAGGCTAGTGAGCGTCTGCAATTGGTTCAGTCGCTCGGCTATGCGATTGAACATAATGATATCGAGATCGCATTCCAGCCATTCGTGTCTGTTGATGACGGTCGCCTGACTGGGTTTGAGGCGCTTGCCCGCTGGCATGATAACGTACGTAATGTAGCGATCAGCCCGGGAACATTTATTCCGCTCGCTGAAGAATCTGGCCTGATGCCGGCGATGGGACGGATGATCCTACGGAAAGCATGCGAGACGCTGATGAAAGAAGCTCCGGACACTGATCTACGTGTGGCGGTCAACATTTCTGTAATGCAGTTAAGGCGGCACGACTTCGTGGATGACGTTGTTTCTACCTTGGCGGCAGTCAATATGCCAGCGAATCGCCTCGAACTGGAGCTGACTGAGTCCGTGTTTGCGGGAGATGTCCTTCAGATCCGCCAGATATTGAGCACGTTACGTAATCTCGGTGTTCGGATATCCATTGATGATTTTGGTACAGGTTATTCTTCGATCAGCTATCTGCGCGACTTCCCACTGGATACACTGAAAATTGATCAGTCCTTTGTGGCTGGCCTTCGAAACGGTGGGGAAGGGCTCTTCTCGAGCATCGTCTCTCTGGCGCATGGCCTTAAGCTATCGGTCATTGTTGAAGGTGTTGAGAATCGTCACGACCTGGATAAGGTATTGTCGTTGGGGGGGGAAGAGATTCAGGGTTACTTCTTTGCCCGTCCTATTGAATCAGGCAAGTTGGGTGATTGGCTGGATAAGCACAGTACCCGGCCGTTCTCAATGAAGCGACGGCATCTGTCGGTCGCGGTCGATAATCAAACCGGGCACTCCGGATAGTAAAAAGCACATTATGCGGGCTTTTTCGTATTTCTTCTGGTTCCCCGCCTGCGCGGGGATGACTCGTGGTGTGCATTCCATAACGGCGTGCCTGGCCACGTTCCCCGCGACAGTATGCTGTCATTTCCGCGAAGGCGGAAATCCATGATCAGTCTTCGTAGTTCTCAATCGCCGGGCAAGAGCAGATCAGGTTACGGTCACCGTAGACATCATCGATACGGCCTACCGTTGGCCAGAACTTATGAGCACCCAGTTCTTTCACAGGGAAGGCAGCAAGCTCTCTCGAGTACGGGCGCTCCCACTCTCCGGTAACGACTGCCGCGGTATGCGGTGCGTTCTTCAGTGGGTTGTTTTCCCCGTCTAATACGCCGTTCTGTACCGCATCAATTTCAGCTTTGATCGCGATCATAGCGTCGGCGAAGCGATCGATCTCCGCCTGACTCTCAGATTCTGTCGGTTCGATCATAAAGGTACCCGCTACCGGGAATGACATTGTCGGTGCGTGGAAGCCATAGTCCATCAGTCGTTTAGCGATATCCACTTCGGTGATGCCGGTTTCTGCCTTAATCGGGCGTAAATCGACAATACACTCATGCGCAACACGGCCGTTCTGACCGGAGTACAGGATTGGGTAGTGTGCCGACAGACGCTTAGCCAGATAATTAGCTTTGAGCAGAGCGTTCTGGGTAGCCGTACGCAGCCCTTTACCGCCCATCAGGGTGATGTACATCCAGCTGATGGTGAGAATGCTGGCAGAGCCGTAAGGGGCTGCCGATACTGCGCCATTGCCCTTGGAAGCATCGTCAATCGGACGTACTGCATGGTTCGCCACGAATGGCGCCAGGTGTGCAGCGACACCAATAGGCCCCATGCCCGGGCCACCGCCACCGTGTGGAATAGCAAAGGTTTTGTGCAGGTTCATGTGCGAAACGTCGGCGCCGATAAACGCTGGCTGAGTGACACCGACCTGCGCGTTCAGGTTAGCGCCATCCATATACACCTGACCACCGTGCTGGTGGATCAGGTCACAGATTTCTTTCACGCCTTTCTCATAGACACCATGAGTAGACGGGTAGGTCAGCATCAGACACGACAGCTGATCAGACAGCTCTTCGGCTTTCTTTTTCAGATCATCAAAATCAACGTTACCCTGCTCATCACACTCAGTGACGACAACACGCATCGACGCCATCTGTGCTGATGCTGGGTTAGTACCGTGTGCAGAACGCGGAATCAGACACACATTACGGTGACCTTCGCCACGGCTCTCGTGGTACTTCTTAATTGCCAGCAGGCCTGCGTATTCGCCTTGTGCACCGGAGTTAGGCTGCATACAGATGGCATCAAAACCTGTGATATCACGCAGGTAGCCATCCAGTTCGCGCACCAGTTGCTCGTAACCCGGAGTCTGATCTTTCGGTGCAAACGGATGAATATTTGAGAACTCAGGCCAGGTCACCGGGATCATTTCGGTAGTGGCGTTAAGTTTCATGGTGCAGGAACCCAGCGTAATCATAGAGTGATTCATCGCCAGGTCTTTGCTTTCGAGGCGCTTCATGTAGCGCAGCATTTCGTGTTCGGTGTGATAGCGATTGAACGTTGGATGCTCGAGGAATGCGGCCAGGCGCTGAAGCCCGGCCGGAATGCTATCCGAGCCCGCCTTTACAACGGCGTCATCGAGATCGTAGACATCAAGTCCGTGGCCGGCGCCAAGGAAAATATCAAAGAGTTCGGCCACATCGCTTGCGGTGGTCTTTTCTCCCAGTGTCACACCTAGTGTGTTATTACCCAAGCCGAGTGCTTCGTCATCACGGAGGTTAACTTCGTGCTCTGCTGCGCGCTTCAGAACGTCTTCACGATGACCGACCTTAATCGTCAGAGTATCGAACCAGGTCGGGTTCAGAAGTTCGACGCCTCTGCTTTTAAGCCCTGCTGCCAGAATATCGGTCAGGCGATGAATGCGGTTGGCGATGGTTTTCAGACCGGTCGGGCCATGATACACCGCGTAGAACGAACTCAGGTTGGCAAGCAGTACCTGCGCGGTACAGATATTCGAGTTCGCCTTTTCACGGCGAATATGCTGCTCACGGGTTTGCAGAGCCATACGCAGCGCCTGATTGCCCTGGGCGTCAATCGAAACCCCGATGATTCGACCAGGAATCGAGCGCTTGTAAGCATCACGAGTGGCGAAGAAAGCGGCGTGTGGGCCACCAAAGCCCATAGGAACCCCGAAGTGCTGGGCATTGCCCAGTACGATGTCCGCACCCATTTCGCCTGGCGCTTTGATCTTGATCAGAGCCATCAGGTCACTGGCAACAGCGGCCAGTGCGTTTTTGTCATGCAGTGCGCTGATGACATCTGAGAAGTCAGTGATTTCACCCTGACGACCCGGATACTGGAACAGGGCACCAAACACGTCATGTTCTGCAGCCTCGTTTGCAGGACCAACGATGATGTCCCAGCCAAAGGCTTCGGCGCGGGTACGGACAACGTCAATGGTCTGTGGCAGACACAGTTCATCAACGTAGAAGGTGTTTGATTTGTTTTTACGTACTGAGCGCTTAGCCATCGCCATGGCTTCGGCAGCGGCAGTGCCTTCATCAAGCAGAGAAGCATTCGCCAGTTCCATGCCGGTGAAGTCGATAATCATCTGCTGAAAGTTAAGCAGTGCTTCGAGACGCCCTTGGGCGATTTCTGGCTGATACGGGGTGTAAGCGGTGTACCAGCCCGGATTCTCCAGTACGTTACGCAGGATCACCGGTGGCATGATCACATCGTGATAACCAAGGCCAATATAGCTTTTGAATACTTTGTTCTGTGCTGCAACAGACTTCAGGCGTGCCAGTGCTTCAGCTTCTGGTGTCGCTTCTCCGAAGGACAGAAAAGCCTCGCGCAGGATGTCAGCGGGGACAATTTCACTGGTCAGTGACTCCAGAGAGTCTGCACCGACGGCAGCCAGCATGTCTGCTTCTTCACGCAGGTCGTAGCCTGCACCGTCCGAGGCAATATGGCGACTGACAAAGTTATCGCGCTGTTCCAGTTGTCTGAGAGAAGGAGTACTCATGATTGAACCTGAATGTAAAAGTATCGGCTATATGGGCTGGTGCCCACGCTAAGTAAGAATGTAAAACGACAACGCAGAGGAGGCCTCTGCGTTGTTTCAAGCGGGGTCAGAGTAACGTATTACTCACACGCAGCAGCGTAACCGTCCGCATCAAGGAGCTTGTCCAGATCCGCAGCATCCGCCAGTTCCATTTTAAAGAACCATGCATCTCCGTACGGGTCTTCGTTTACTTTTTCCGGAGCATCGGCAAGATCATCGTTCACAGCGATGATTTTCCCTGCGAGTGGGGCGTAAATATCGGACGCTGCTTTTACTGACTCAACCACGGCAATGTCCTGATCTGCAGTAACTTCGCTATCTACCTCGGGAAGCTCTACGAAAACGACATCGCCCAGCTGGTCTTGTGCGAAGTCGGTAATGCCAACCGTCACAGTGCCGTCGCTTTCAAGGCGGATCCATTCGTGGGAGGCAACGTATTTCAGGTCTGCAGGAATGTTGCTCATGGGGTTTCTCCAGTTAAAAATTAACGATTAATCTCAAAATTGTTTTTGGCCGTTACGAACGAACGGGAGCTTGATCACACGAACGTCGGTCAGCTTGCCGCGCAGGTCGACCTGGGCGGTATCACCGGTGGTTGCCGGTACCCGGGCAATCGCAATGGAATACTGCAACGTCGGGGAAAAGGTGCCTGAAGTCACTTCGCCTTCACCTGTGCCATCGACAACAACTTTCTGATGCGAGCGCATCACTCCACGGGTTTCCAGAACGAGGCCGACCTGCTTCATGGCGATACCGGATGCTCTTTCTGTTTCGAGTGCTGCGCGGCCGATAAAGTCTCGATCAGAGGGCTCCCAGGCGACTGTCCAGCCCATCCCTGCGATCAGCGGGCTGACGGATTCATCCATATCGTTGCCGTACAGGTTCATGCCGGCTTCGAGACGCAATGTGTCGCGAGCGCCAAGACCGCAAGGTTGGACACCCGCTTCGCTCAGCTGCTGCCAGAAATCGGCGGCGTCGTCTTTCGGGATCATGATTTCGAGGCCGTCTTCACCGGTATAGCCTGTGCGTGCATAAAACCAGCCGTGCTGTGCCAGGCCCTGGAATATCTTCAGGCTGTCGATCAGGTCGGCGGCTTCTGGGCGTACTTTTTGAACCATGCCTCGTGCTTCGGGCCCTTGAACTGCGATCATAGCCATTTCAGGGCGTTCGGTGAGGCTGATGTCGAAGCCCTTGGTATGGGCAGTCATCCACTCGAGATCTTTCTCACGGGTGGCACAATTCACAACAGTGCGATACCAGCCTTCCATGCGATAGACGATCAGGTCGTCGATCACACCGCCATCGTTGTTCAGCATGCCGGTGTAGAGTGCTTTACCAGTTTCCTGCAGCTTATCAACATCGTTGGCCAGAAGCTTTTGAAGGTAGGCTTTGGCGTCAGGGCCCCGCACGTCAACGATGGTCATGTGTGAAACGTCGAACATGCCGGCTGCCTCACGCACGGCATTATGCTCCTGAATCTGGGAGCCATAATGGATGGGCATATCCCAGCCACCGAAGTCTACGATTTTGCCGCCCGCGTCCAGATGGCAATCATACAAAGGGGTTTTCTTACCCATGTCAGATCCTGATACGTTTGGACGCAGGGCGCCCTGAGTTCGGTTGACGACCAAGGTCAACGAAAAGTCGGCAATTATAGCGCTTTAAGGGGCGTGGTTCACACAAAAATGCGATTGCGGCACGGGAGTGCCGCATTCTGGGGAGGTATCAGTTAGCGTTGGTGCGGTTATCCGGCACTGGCATGCCTTGTTTCGCATGGGTCGGCGAGAATCCGCACCATTTCTTATACGCCTTAGAGAAGTTCGCAACGCTCGAGTACCCCAGGAGTTCTGCGACCTGGCTGACGTTATACATCCGGCGGCTGAGCCAGAAGCTGGCTTGCACAAGGCGCATATCAGCGAGCAGTTGCTGGTAGTGGGTTCCGGCCTCCTGCAGACGGCGTTTGCAGGTACGTTCAGTCAGACCGAGCTTCTGCGACAATTCATTCAGCGTTGGCGGATTAGCAAGGTCATTGCGAAGCAGGTTGGACGCTTTCTGGGCAACAAGATGCGCCGGACGCAGTACGCCCTGCGGCTGGAAGTTGGCCGTGCGGATAACCAGTGCCTGGGTCAGAAACTGTGAAGGTAAGCGTACAGTGAAGTATGGCGCACCGAAGGTCACCTTCATCGGTGCGTACTTAGCATACTCCTCAATATGTTCCGGCTCTGAATACGGAAGAAAAACCGACAGCTGGTCAGTAAGGCCCTGAAGCAGGTTACTACCTACGGTATAGCCGAACGCAAGCAGGAGTTCAGAAAGCTCTGCGGAAGGAACGCGGGTTGGATCCTGCTTCCAGAAGAATTCGCAGTGACTGACCTGTCCATCATCAAGAATATGCAGGTCGAACGGACGTTCGGTCGTGCTGATCTGAGCGCACATTGACTGGAACAGCTCAAGCAGATTGCCAGCGGTTACCTGGTTCTGCATCGCCATAATCTGGCCGTACTCCAGGTAAACTTCGGGCAGCTTCGATGACAATTCGCTGTCGCTTAAAGTCTTGAGTACCTGCAGAAGTGCGGGCGTACTGCTCTGGAGTCCTTCTCCAGCTGCAGAAAGTTTTGGGGCTGACTTACGCAATTCCTTCTGTGGCATCAACCTTCGCAGGGCCTGTAGGGTCTCTGCGTGTGGTTTTAACGAATACATCTGGAGAATATCTACTACTTTGTTATTAGTGGTGAGTAGCGCCAGAGTGCGCGCAGGTGTCCCGTGGCACAATGTCATTTTACGCAACATGCCCCTCGAAGAATGGCGCAATATGACTTCGTGTGCCGGTGAGGTCAGAAACTACGGGGCTTACCAATATCCTTATCAGTAAGCATTTAGATTTATAAATAGTGGTAAAAATGCGCCAATATTAAATTCTGATGCAAAATGACCTGGTGTGTCATTTTGAGTCAGGGCGTGATCTGGCCCCTCTGGCAAGAAGGATTAACTCGTCCTTGAAACCCCTTGATCATTGGCAGCAACCAAGGCAGGTGTGAAAAGACTGATGACTTTCCAGTCATTTTTGGGTTCAAAAGTACCATCAACTTTGCTGGTTAAAACCTTGCCTTCTGGTGTAATAGCGAATAAGGGAATGGCGTCTTTGCCGTTCTGCTGTTGAAAATCATTCCACGTAAATTCGTTGCTTAGTCGGGTGGAGTGCAGCTCGGCACCCTGCGCCAGCATGCTGGAGAACTTACTGTAGGTCAGGTTCTTGCTGAACAGATATTGGCCGCGGTGCTCTTCGCCGTCGATATGCATTTCAGACAGGCGAGCATCAACAGATGTCCGCAGCGCGTAAATGTTGTGCTGGCCAAACTCGTTGCCAAATCTCATCCCAGCGACTGTGTTGATGCTGCGTTCCGGGGATAAACCGAGGAGCTTACCGAGGCCAACCAGGTCAAGTCGTTGCTCTGCATATTCAGATACAGGGTTTCCGTAAAACGTGCGGAGTCCATCCATGCGCGCAGCGCGGATGTTATCCCAGTTTGAATCTGTGAGAAGTACATCCACTTTGTTCTTCCTGAGTTCAAGGGCGATGGTGCGTGCGATGTTATTCGCGCCTACGATAAGAAAACCATTCGGGGGTGGCTCTGCGACTCCCAACCAGCGAGCCATCATGCGCGAGGTTGCGCTCTGGAGCACGACGGTTCCAAAGATAACGGAAAAGGTAAGGGGGACAAGAATGGCAGCGTCTGCTTCACCTGACTGCTCCAGCTTGATGGCAAACAGTGCAGAGACCGCGGCGGCAACAATGCCTCGTGGAGCAATCCACGACAACAGAGACTTCTCCTGCCAGCTGAGTGTGCTGCCGATAGCAGAAACCCACACCGAAAGAGGCCTTGCGATGAATTGCATAATGGCGAGCAGGGCGAAGGGCATCCATCCAAGCGCGATCAGGTCATCCAGTGTCAGGCGTGCTGCCAGGATGATAAAAAGCCCCGAAATAAGAAGAACCGTAAGGTGTTCCTTAAAGTTAAGAATTTCACTGATGCGGATATCTTTCTGATTCGCTAGCCACATCCCCATCAGGGTCACCGCCAGCAGGCCAGACTCATGAGCAAGCATATTAGCAACACTGAAGCTGACGAATACCATTGAAAGAGTGGCCATGTTCTCAAGGTACTCCGGAACCCAGCGACGTTTCAGGATAAACCCGAGTATCCATCCTGCTGCGAGGCCGAGCACAGTTCCAGATGCTATGATTTCAACAAAGGCGAGCATGCCGCTGAGAGCCCCCTGCGCCTGCCCCTGGGCGACGATGAACTCATACACGACCACCACTAGCAGCGCCCCAAGAGGGTCAATCAGTATGCCCTCCCAACGTAGAATGTTACCGACATCAGCGTTTGGCCGGACAGTACGCAACATAGGTACGATGACGGTCGGACCGGTAACAACGGTCAGTGCACCAAAAAGGATGCTGAGCTCCCAGCTCAATCCGAACAGGTAGTGAGTAGCAACCGCCACGACCGCCCAGGTGATAGCGGCCCCGATAGTAATCAGCCGTTGAACGACCCCTTTTTGCGATCGTATTTCTTTCAGGTCGAGAGTCAGGCTACCTTCAAAGAGAATAATGGCGACGGCCAGAGAGATCAGAGGAAACAGCAAGTCTCCGAACAGGGCGTCAGGATTGAACTGCTGGGTGACTGGGCCGATCAGCAGGCCCGATGCCAGTAAAAACAGAATAGCGGGTAATTTAACGCGCCAGGCCAGCCATTGGCTGGCGAATGAAATCAGACCAATAAATGCAAACGCAATGATGCCACTATCGAACACGGTGATTCCTTTATATGAAGCGGTGAGAGCGGTTGATTGTAGCGGTGTGCTCTAACCCTGTACAACGCTTATACGTGGGCCTCAGTCGCTCAGGCGCAGAGTCGGCCTGAACAGGTAGGGTTGTTTGAGGTCTGTGGGTACAGCAGGAACAGGGCTGGTGGCCAGAATCGCGCGTCGCGCCCATTCGTCGGTCGCTGGATTGCCACTACTGACAATAACGTCAACGGCAGTGATGACGGCGCCGTACTTAATGGTGATCTGTAAACGAACATTGCCCTGAATGCCATCAGGATGCGCGGGCAGCTTCTGATTCAGGTGCGCCATAAGGCGTTCGTAGTATTTCTGTTCAACCGGGTCACTGAAGCGCTGATCATCGCCAGCAAATCTGGCCTCTGTTGCGCTGGATGAGGTTGCGGTAGGGGTGGCAGGTTTTTCAGCGGCGGGCACTGGTTCGGGCGGTTTTGGGCGTTGAGGGGCTTTTACCTGTGTGGGACGTTCAGGTGTGTCCGGCTTCTGGTTTTTTTCAGTTTTTGCTGTGGTTGTTATTTGTTCTGGCGTCGTCGTTGAGCTGGTTGTGGCTGCTTCGCTGACAGGCTCAGCCTCTTTAACGGGGTCTGGCCTCGGTGGCGTCGATAAGGGGTTGCTCGGTGTCGATCGCTCACCACGTTGGTCTTCTTTGTTAGCCCGTTCTGGGGTTTCTGTTTTCAGGGTGGCGAGAATGACCCGAGTGGCTTGCTCGTTTGTTTGCAGGCCGAGATCGGGCAAGAATATCAGATGCAGGCCCAGTGACAGTGACAGTGCCAGCCAGAACCTGCGGCGCGCCCAGAGTGACTTGGCGGAGTGGTGGCTGCTCATGCCAGTACGCGAGCGTCGAATCCAGCTTCTGAGAGAATGTACGCTGCAGCTTCAGCGCGCCCACCACCTGTTGTGACGTAGATAAAATCCCGTTCGAGAGACTTCAGCGTCTCGCGGAGTCTGGACAACGGTACGTTTCGAGCTCGGATAACCGGAGCTGCGCTGGCTTCTTGGGTGTGCCTGACATCAAGGATAATAACACCGGTGTCAGCCTCATCAATCAGGGTGTCGAGTTCACTCTCCCGGATATAGCTGAGTACAGGCTTTTTCAGCAAGGGGTCAAAGTCTTCTTTTGAGAGCCGGGCCAGGGTTCCTGATGAGGTCATGGTCACGCTGGCGTTGCGTGGCAGTTCGCTTACCAAGGCATCTTCGCCAAACAGATCGCCGGGCCCCAGGGCGGCAAGCGTCTCTTCTTCCTGATCCGCTTTGCGCGTCACCAGTGCACCGCCGGTCTTGATCACGTAGCAGTGCTCACCAATTTCGCCTTCACGGATCACAACATCGCCCAGCGATGCGGGTAACTCTTCAAAACGTGACAGCAGCTTCTGGATATTGGCGGGTGGGATTCGGGTAAACAGATCTGAAGTAATCAGTCGTTCCAGCCAGTCACTCTCTTCGTCGTGTTGACTGCGACTTTCTGATTGGCGAAATTCCGACCAGGTTGAAATCAGTTCAAGATAGGCACGCTTGACAGATACCAGCTGGCAGGGGGTCCGGGTAATGCCCGTATACCGATGAACAACGTGCGTGTTGTCCAATGCCATAAAATTCTCGTCGCTGTCAGCATCTATGCCGTTGATATTGAAGTCATCGTCAGCAAGGTCGATGCCGCCACTGAGCAGAAAGTGACATTCGTCGTCGCTCTGGCCACGCTTAAACAGGATTTTTCTCGCGGAAAGCGTATGCTCGCGAAAGTGGGGCGTCAGTTCTTCGATGATGTCTTCGGACCATTCATCGAAGGGGATAAAGTGCTGCAGTTTTTTACTGAGCGGCGTTTCCATGAATTCTCAGTCGATTGTCTCTTAGATATCTTCAAACTATAGCAAGGAGCCGTACCTTCGTCACTGAAACCGGTCAATCCGGCCAGTGCAGGCAGTCCGACACCTGTTTCAGGGAATCTTCATCGAAAGGGTCGATGGATGCTATATGAGGGACTGTTCCCAGGCTTTGAATATCACGCTGATTAAACCATTGAGTCAGATAACGTAGATTATCCTGCTGGGCCTCCATGTCTGGATCGACAGAATTTGCGACCCAGCCTGCAACCGTCAGCCCGCGTTGCTGGATCGCCTCAACCGTCAGGCAGGCGTGGTTAATGCAACCCAGTTTAAGACCAATGACGAGTATGACTGGCAAATCGAGGGTAGCTGTAAAGTCGGCGAGAGTTTCTTTGTCATTCAATGGAACCAGCCAGCCACCGGCGCCTTCGATGAGTTGGTAGTCGGCGGTCTGTATTAGCCCGTTCTCACACGATTCGATCAGCGAGCTGCATGTCAGGCTCAGGCCCGCTTCTTGTGCCGCAATATGGGGGGCGATGGCTGGCTTCAGTGTGATGGGGTTGTGGACCTCATACCCAAGGTTGCCTGATGAGTACTTCTGATGAAGCAGGGCGTCGCGATTTCTGAGTCCTACTTCGGTAACGTCGGAGCCTGAAGCAATGGGCTTCAGGCCGAAGCTGGTATGTCCGTCGAGAACAGCACGCTGCAGCAGTGCTGCGCTGATCAGTGTTTTACCAGCGTCTGTATCGGTACCTGTCAGAAAGTAGCGTTTCATGGTTTTGGCTCAGTGGGGTGTTCTGGGTGTACAAGGGCATAGATCCAGAGCACTTCGTAGCTCAGTGGATAGGCGGTTTGTCCCATATGTAGGGTGGTTGGATAGTGCCTGCTCAGTGCCTCAATGGCTGCGCGGCCACCCAGGCCAGCCCGGCGGCCTGCATTCACATTGGTGGCGCCAATGGCTTTCAGGCTGCGTAGCAGGTCAGGTACAGAATCGTAGTACTCGGTCAGGCAGTCCTGCTCAAAAACAACGTCTGTGAAACCAGCCTGCGTTAACGCATGGTTCAGGCGTTTTGGGGTTTCGAATTCATTCACATGAGGGCGATCATCAATCGCTTCCCAGGCTTGCTGTAGCTCTCTTTGAGTGCCCGGGAGCAAGGTTGCTATGGCAATGCGGCTCCCCGGTTTCATGACTCGCCGCCACTCTTTGAGTGTTTCTTCCGGTGCTTCGCTCCATTGCAGCATCAGGCTTGAGATCAGGCCGTCTGCCGAGCAGTCGGGTAGAGGAAGGTCGTCTGCATCGGCAAGCAACAGATCAGTCTGAGGATCTGCGTGACTGACAGCGGCTTCCAGCATGCCTTCGGCGAGGTCGATTCCGGTAACCCGGTTGGCACCTTTTAAGCGCAGGTGCGGTAACGCGACGCCGGTACCACAGCCGATATCGAGCCAGTGTCCTGACAGTGCAGGCAGTTGATTGAGCAATGCCGTGACAGCGCGTTGCTGAATGCTGGCGGCACGATCATAAGTCTGAGCAGCACGACTGAAATGCTGCGCGACCTGACGTTTATCGCGGCCCGTCATTGCATTTCCTCTCGTTTGGCTGATTCATGCTGTAGCTGCTCTGCCAACTGATGCAGCCTTTCCAGCAAGTGATGCTTGCCTTCTGTCGTAAGAAAGAAGGTATGGCTCTCTCCCGGGCTTAGTTCAGCGGGGGGCATATGAGAAGGCTTAAGCGCATCTGCGTGACCGTACAAATGCAGGCTCCGGAGTGAGGGAAGCAGATCTTCGTATCTTAGCCACTCAAGTGTGTGGTTAAGCTCGCTCCGAACGGGGTGTTGGCTGCTCTTTAACTGCTTCATCAGTGAACGTGCTTCAGAGCTGCCCTGTGCACACAGGCCCGTAAAACGTTTCAGTGTTGTCTCTGCGTTCGAAGTTAAAGACTGAGAAAATGCCTCAAAGTCTTCTGTCGGCATACCGTTGCCCGTCTTATCGGAAAGAAAACGCTGCCCTGTTGCCAACGTGACCAGGAAGTGATTTCGAGGGGCGGGGGTTGCAGAGAAGGCTTTGGCTGCCAGTGCGCCGCCTAATGACCAGCCAATCCAGATTGCCGGTAAATTTACGCCGTCACCCGTACCGGGGGCTGTCGCCGCCAGGCTCGCTGCCGCAGTTTCAAAACTGACGGCGCAATTGAGGTAGTCGGCAGCCCAATGGTGGCCCGGCAGCTCGTCATAGAAAGTTTCAAATACATCTGCGCTGAAGCTCCAGCCCGGTAGCCATAACCAGTTCAGGTCGCTGCCCGGAGTGGTCCGGATTTTTTGCCAGGGTGACGTCATTGAACATCCCCTGTGAATGCGGATTCCAGAGCGGTAAGCAGAGTCGCGATATCTTCGGCGGTATGAGCAGCTGTCAGGGTGACGCGTAACCGCGCTTCACCTTGTGGGACGGTGGGCGGACGTATCGCTGATATCCAGATGCCCTGTTGCTTTAGGCTGTCACTGATTCGTAGTGCACGATCGCTGCTTCCTGTCAGAAGTGGTTGTACAGGGCTTTCAGAGTCCATCAGAGGGAGTCCGCGTGCTTCGGCGCCACTGCGAAACAGCTTGATACGATCGGTCAGAGCCTCTCGCAGCTTGTTGTCTCTGGCGCGCTCGAGGTTCCCAAGCATCGCTTGTGCGACGGCTGGAGGCATTGCTGTGGTGTAAATATAGGAGCGCGAAAATTGAATCAGGTACTCAATAAGATCATCACTGCCGGCAACGAAGGCTCCATATCCCCCCAGTGCCTTACCCAATGTTCCTATATAAACAGGTAAGGCCTCTTGCGGCAGGTCGAAGTGCTCTCTGACGCCATGGCCATTCTTGCCTAGAACGCCGATCCCGTGCGCATCATCAATCATCAGCAGTGCGTCATGGTGCTGACTGATTTCGGCGAGCCTGGCGACGTCTGCCAGGTCGCCATCCATGCTGAAAATACTGTCGCTGACGACTAAACAATCGCCCGAGGTAGCTGACAGTAAATCATCCAGTTGCTGGTAGTCGCAGTGGCGGTAGCGGGTCATTTTTGCGCGACTTAGCTGAGCGCCGTCCAGCAGTGAGGCGTGGTTCAGTTTGTCCTGAAAGATAAAGTCGCCGCGCTGTGCCAACGCACTGATCACGCCAACATTAGCCATGTAGCCGGTTGAGAACAGTAAAGCCCTGGGGTATCCGGTGAATTCAGCCAGTGCTTTTTCAAGATCATGATGTGCACGGGTGTGCCCACAAACAAGGTGAGAAGCACCGCTACCGAATTGCCAGTCCTGTGCCGCGCGAGCGAGGTCGTCGCCACCGGTGTTGGCCAGGCCGAGATAATCGTTGCTGCAGAAGTTCAATAACTGGGCGTTGCCACAGGATACGTGGGTGCTTTGCGGAGAGTGCAGCGTCTGCCGTTGGCGCAACAGGTGATTTTGTTTTCTTTGCTGAAGAGCAGACGAAAAACGGTCTTGCCAACTCATAGATAACTCCGCAAGTAAGTGTCGGTATCTTATTCTGTCGTAATCAGTGGTCAACTACGGAGCAGTACTCTGGTTTACAGGTGGCATAAAACTGCGTCATCCTAAGGCCTGACGGGAGTACAGCCAGAATCTCAGGAGCACACATGTCCACCCATTTTATCCAGCCTGACCTTAATTATGATCGTGAGCATGTCTGGCATCCGTACAGCTCAATGACGGACCCTGGCCATACCTGGCCCGTAGTCAGTGCGTCGGGAGTGCGTCTGAAGCTGCAGGATGGGCGAGAGTTAATTGATGGTATGTCGAGCTGGTGGTGCACGGTTCATGGCTATAACCATCCTGTGCTGAATGCGGCGTTGAATGAACAGGCTGAACGAATGAGCCACGTTATGTTCGGTGGCCTAACCCATGGTCCGGCAATTGAGCTGGCAAGGCGCCTTGTTGCGCTGACGCCCGACGGACTGGAAAAAGTGTTCATTGCGGATTCCGGCTCAGTGTCTGTCGAGGTCGCGATCAAAATGGCCATTCAGTATCAGCATGCACGCG
This sequence comes from Thalassolituus sp. UBA3500, assembly GCF_002377545.1. Classification (NCBI taxonomy): domain Bacteria; kingdom Pseudomonadati; phylum Pseudomonadota; class Gammaproteobacteria; order Oceanospirillales; family Oceanospirillaceae; genus Thalassolituus; species Thalassolituus sp. UBA3500. The sequence goes on from NZ_DFQB01000001.1 coordinate 153,332, forward strand.
GCGAAACGACGCGCACGCGCTTGTTGGCGCTGGAGCGTGGATATCATGGCGATACGCTCGGCGCTATGTCGGTTTGTGATCCTAAGCGGGGGATGCACCATCTCTTCAGCGGTATTCTGCCTGAGCAGTTTTTCGTTCCTGCGCCTCAGACCCGTTTCGAAGAGGAATGGAATCCTGATGACATTGCACCTCTGAGAGAGTGTCTCGAAAAAAATCATAAGAGTATCGCGGCCTTAATTCTTGAGCCTGTTGTGCAGGGGGCGGGAGGAATGCGCTTTTATCATCCGGAGTATCTGCGTCAGGCACGCTCCTTGTGTGATGAATTTGGTGTTCTGCTGATTGCGGATGAAATCGCAACAGGGTTCGGACGATCCGGAAAGTTGTTTGCTTGCGAGTACGCCGGGATCAGCCCGGACATCATGTGCGTTGGGAAGGCGATTACTGGGGGGTATATGACCCTGGCGGCGACGTTGGCGACCACCGAGGTTGCAGAAACGATCAGTCGCGGTGAGGCAGGGTGCTTTATGCACGGGCCTACCTTTATGGCTAACCCTCTGGCCTGTCGTGTTGCTTGCGCCAGTCTCGACCTGCTGATGGAGAATAACTGGCAAAGGCAGGTCTCAGGAATTGAGCTAGGCCTGAAGCAGGGCCTGAGTCGTGCTTCTGAGCTTGAGGGCGTAGCTGATGTGCGTGTACTTGGTGCTATCGGTGTTATTGAGTTGAAGGACCCGGTTGACGTGAAGCGTCTCCAGCCAGCCTGTGTTGATCGCGGTATCTGGGTTCGCCCTTTTGCGCATAATTTTTACGTCATGCCACCTTACATCATGCGTGAGGGTGATCTTGCCTATCTGACCAGCAATATGGTGGGCGCATTGGCGCAGACTCTGGGCGAGTAGTACGTACACCGGGGCAATGCCCCGGTGGATGCCTGTTCAGACGTTGCCTGTCTGAGGTTCTTCTTTTTGTGGTTGTTCTGCTCTGCCAGAGGGTTGGCTGCTGTGGGGTTGATGATCATCGTGATGACGATGACGAGCCTGACTTTGCGAGATACCCGCAGTTACAGCAAAGCGCATAGCATCTTCCACCGACCAGTCGACGTAAGTCAGGCGGTCTTTCGGTAAAAATAGCGTGTATCCACCGACCATGTAGCTCATCGGCAGGTAAACGGGCAACAGGTTGTCTGCATGAGCACTTTCAGACACTTGCTCCGGAACGTGATCTGCGGTCACGAAGCCCACTAGCTGTCCAATACCTGGCATTTCGACCAGGACGACTTGTTGAGCTTTGGGCTTGTCGCCGTCAAACATGGCGGCGAAATCTTTCACTGCACCATACAGAGTTTTCACCAGTGGTAAGCGCAGGAAGGCGTCCTCGACATACTGATAAACCCAGTTGATGGGGTTCAACTGGAAGGCCAGCCCCACTGCGAGCAGAGTTACAAGCATCACAACAACCCCCATGCCTGGGAAAAGAACCAGATCGGGATGTAATAATTGGAGTGCACGGACGCCAAGGTCATTGAGCGATGTCAGGACAGACCATACCAACCAGACGGTAACCAAAAGAGGCAGTAACACCATCGACCCTTTGATAAAGGGTTTAAGCAGCAATTGTTTCATTGTAACCAGTACATTCCTTGGAAAGTCTGAGGAGTGTAAAACGTCTGCCCCCGCATTGTCCCTATGTTTCCGGCAACTCTGGCTGGTTTTTATCGGAATGGTGATCGCGGGCTTTGACCCGGCTTCTGTCAGGCCATTGCTGCTCTAAGAACTTAAGTTTGTTAGTGGTCACTCTCATATAATAAAATTGTCTAAAACTGCATGAGTAACCACTAACTTAACAAGTTACTTTAACTATCTGGCGCAGGTGGGGTACTTCGTTTGGGTTTTATTCCCCACTTCCTCCCACCCTTTCCCCCACCTCTGCTAAGTCCTTGTGTTTATTAAAAAAAATAGCTGATTTCACACCCCGCAAATGCTTGCAAAGGAGCAGTCTGATTCCTATAGTGTCTAATTGTGGAGAATAGTGGGTAATTGTGGGAAGTTAGTGATGTTAGTACTTACCCACATGTATTAAGGACGGACGCATGTTTCGCGGTTTAAACACGATCAATCTGGACGCCAAAGGGCGCCTGGCGATCCCGGCTAAGTTTCGGGAACGTCTGGCGGTGCTTTGTGGTGGCCATATGGTTGTGACGATCGATACCGAAGAGCGTTCTCTACTCATCTATCCCGTTAATGAATGGGAAGAAATCGAAGCGAAAATCACCTCCTTACCAACCTTTGATCCTCGCGCCCGCCGTATTCAGCGTTTGCTGGTGGGTCATGCTACCGATGTGGAAATCGATGGTAGTGGCCGGATTCTGTTGCCGGCTGCGCTGCGCGAATACGCCGGCCTTGAGAAAGAGACCGTTCTGATCGGTCAGGGTAAGAAGTTGGAGTTATGGAGTAAGGCGTCCTGGGAAGGTACCCGGGATGAATATCTGGAACAGGTGAATGATGAAAGTCAGCTGTCCGAACAAATAATGAGTATTTCCCTGTGACCATTTCTCCTGAGTTAGCACATACCACGGTTTTACTGAATGAGACGGTGGATGGATGCGTTATTGATCCGGACGGTGTGTATGTCGATGGCACATTTGGTCGCGGCGGACATAGCCGGCAGCTGCTGAGTAAGCTCGGGAATCAGGGGCGCCTGATTGGTTTTGATAAAGATCCCCGTGCCATTGAAAGTGGCAATGAGCTGGCAGCTGAAGATGCACGCTTTCAGATAGTGCAATCCAGCTTTGCAGATATGAGGTCTGCTCTCGCCAGTCTTGGTATCGAGAAAGTGAATGGCATTCTGTTGGATCTTGGGGTGTCGTCTCCTCAGCTGGACGATGCTGAGCGTGGATTCAGCTTTATGAAAGATGGCCCTCTCGATATGCGTATGAATCCGGACTCGGGCATCAGCGCTGCAGAGTGGGTGGCCACAACACCAGAATCAGAAATTGCCCGAGTGTTGAAAGAATACGGGGAAGAGCGTTTCGCGAGACGCATGGCAAGAGTGCTCGTTGAAAAGCGAAAAAATGAAGAAATCACCCGGACACTTCAGCTTGCAGAAATAATTAAACATGCGAACCCCGCGTGGGAGAAACATAAGCATCCTGCTACACGTGCGTTTCAGGCAATCAGAATCGCAGTGAATAACGAGCTGGGTGATCTGGAAAATGTACTGGCTGACAGTGTCGACCTTCTTTTGCCAGCTGGGCGTCTCTCGGTGATTAGCTTTCACTCGCTGGAAGATCGGATGGTCAAGCGCTTTATCCGCGCCCAGGAAAAAGGAAAAGATCTGCCGCCGGGGTTACCTGTTATGGAAGATCAGCTTGGCAAAACAATGAAAAAAATCGGCAAAGCAATCATGCCGACTAGAGCTGAGATTGATCGTAATCCACGTGCGCGCAGTGCTGTATTAAGAATTGCTGAGCGCTTGGCATGACATGGGGAAATTCAGTGCTTTGGGGAGCGGTGCTTATATCTGCAATATCGCAGTTGAGTGTTGTTACCTGGAATCGCGATTTGCTGCAGGTTTGGCAGAAAGCAGACGCTGACCGTCAAGCGCTGGCTGAAGAGCATAGTCGTCTTGTGCTCGAGAAAAGTACGCTTACGGCCCATGGACGAATAGACACTCTGGCGCGAAAGCGCCTAGGAATGAAAGAACCAGAAAATACACGGGTTTTCCGCTGATGGCACTTGAAGAAAATGAGTTGAAAGAAGGTATTCAACGCTGGCGCTTTGCGCTGGTGCTGGGTGCGTTTGCTCTTCTGCTTTTCGTCGTCGCTGCCCGTCTGGTGATGCTGCATACCGTCGAGCAACCCTTTCTGTTTGAACAAGGCGAAAAAAGAACCGTACGGAGTGAAGTACAGCCAGCTACCCGCGGCATGATTGTTGATCGCCACGGTGAGCCGCTGGCGGTCAGTACGCCGGTAACAACACTCTGGGTAAATCCTCAGCAAATAGACTCTTCTGAACTATCACTCGTTGCTCCGCTACTGGAATTGAACGGCGCAGAACTGAAACGTCGGGTTGATCGTGCGCAACGTCAGGGGCGCAGCTTTTATTATGTGAAACGTCAGGTTGAGCCTGAAATTGCTACCCAGGTGTTGAATAAAAAAATCGCTGGCTTGTACGGCGATACGGATTTTCGACGCTACTACCCAGCGGCAGAGGTTACTTCCCATACATTGGGCCTGGTAAATATTGATGGTAAGGGTCAGGAAGGGTTAGAGCTTGCATTTGACGATTATCTGTCAGGGAAAGCAGGCTCTCGCCAAGTCGTAAAAGACCTCTACGGTAACGTGATTAAGCAACTCGGTGTTAAAGCCGTTGCTGAACCCGGTAATGATCTTCAATTAACCATTGATCTGCGTCTGCAATATATCGCGTATCGTGAATTAAAAGCGGTAGTGCAGTCTCACCATGCGACCGCAGGCAGTGCTGTTATGCTGGATGCTAAGACAGGTGAGGTGCTGGCGCTCGTCAGTCAGCCTTCTTACAACCCAAATAACAGGGCTGATCTGAAGCCCGGAAATATGCGTAACCGTGCTGTTGCCGATCTTGTCGAGCCGGGTTCGACTATGAAGCCATTTACTGTCGCGGCTGCGATAGAAAGTGGTCGGTATTCTCCGGATACGATTGTTGATACTTCGCCAGGCTGGATAAGAGTCAAAAGGAAAGCGATTCGGGATCACCGTAATTATGGTGAGCTGGACCTGACAGGGATTATTACCAAATCGAGCAATGTGGGGGTATCGAAGTTAGCTCAGGACCTTGGGCCAGATTCGATGTGGCAATTTTTCGATCATGCAGGGCTGGGCCGCCCCGGCACATTGGGCTTCCCCGGAGAAGCAGTGGGTAGTATGCCCTACCCGGAACAAATGGATGACCTTCGTCTTTCGACCGTATCTTATGGATACGGTCTTTCCGTTTCTCCACTGCAGTTGGCTGAGTCCTATACCAGTTTCACAGATGGCTGTCGTGAGCACGTTTCACTCTTGATGTCGCAAGTAGGTCAGCAACCTTGTGAACGAGTTATGTCTGAGAAAACTGCACGACAGATTCTCGATATGTTAGGGACTGTCGTTGGTCCAAAAGGTACTGGTAAACGCGCAGCTGTCGATGGCTATCTGGTCGGTGGCAAAACCGGAACGGCTCACAAAGTTGGTCGCGGTGGTTATGAAGATTCTGAATACACCGCAGTGTTTGCGGGTATCGCGCCTATCTCTGATCCAGAGCTGGTTCTGGTGGTGATTGTTGATGAGCCTCAGGGTAAAGAATACTACGGTGGGGAAGTTGCGGCGCCGGTGTTCGCTCGGGTAATGGAGCAGGCTCTCCGATTACGTCAGGTGATTCCTGATGCTCCGGTTGAAAATGAATGGCTGCAAGTTGCCGGAGGTGCGAGATGAAGATCTCTGAAATGATCGCCGGTACAATGTTTATGCCTCCTGAGTGGGATCGTGAATTCAATCACATCCACTCTGATAGTCGTGATATTCAACCGGGCGACTTGTTTGTCGCTCGAAAAGGTCACGCTTCACATGGTCAGGAATTTATTTCTGCTGCGATTGATGCGGGTGCGGTTGCTGTGTTTTCTGAGAACGCCGAAATGTTCCGTTGTGAATCTGGAAATGTCCCGGTTTTTCCTGTCTCTGATCTGGAACAGCAGCTTCCAGTGTGGCTGCAGAACCGTTATCCGGGTTTTAAATCGTTGACACTGTATGGTGTGACAGGGACGAACGGTAAATCATCCGTGACTCAATTCATTGCACAGCTTGCAGCCGCTAGTGGAAAACGATGCGGTGTCGTTGGCACGCTGGGAAATGGTTTCTTCCCGGATTTTGAAGAAACAAAGAATACGACACCAGACATCTGTGTGGTTTACCGTTTGCTCGATCAGTTTTTCGAGGCAGGCGCAGACTCAGCAGCCCTGGAAGTTTCATCGCATGGTTTACATCAGGGCCGTGTCGCCGGATTGATTATTGACGTCGCTGTACTCACCAATATTACTCAGGATCATCTTGATTACCACGGCGACATGGCAAACTATTTTGCCGCAAAAGCTGCACTATTTGATAAAGATACAGCAAAATCAGCCGTTATAAATATCGATGACGAATACGGTGCCCGTCTTCTGAATATGCCGGATCTCTGCGATCACTATCTGACAATTTCATCCAGTAAGAATAATAAAGCGGATGTTTTGTTTAATAAAATTACTGCAACGAAAAGTGGTATGAAAGCCGAGCTACAGACTCCATGGGGAGCAGGCGATGTTTATTTGCCGCTGCTGGGTGAATTTAACGTTGCGAATCTGGCAGCTGCAGTGACGACGCTAGCTGTCACCGGCGAAAATTTTGATGATTTACTGGCTAAAGCTGAAACTCTGCAACCGGTCGCGGGTCGTATGGCGCTCTATACGAAACCCGGTGGCTGCAAGGCTGTGATTGATTTTGCGCACACGCCAGAAGCTATTCGTGTTGCGATAAACAGTTTGGCTCCGCTAAGTGATTCGATTTCACTTGTTTTTGGCTGTGGTGGTGACCGCGACCGGACTAAACGCACGCTTATGGCAAGTGCCGCAGCGTTAGCCGATAACGTGTGGCTGACAGACGATAACCCTCGTACTGAATCGGCAGAACAAATTTTTAATGACGTCTCTGACTCCCCGGATGCGTCGGATTTTACGTACATACATGACCGTGCTGCAGCAATTACTGCCGCTATTGAAGCAACACCTGAAGACGGTGTTCTTTTGATCGCAGGTAAAGGTCACGAGAATTATCAGGACATCATGGGTGTTAAGCATAAGTACAGCGATGAAGCAGTGTTGCTGTCATTAGGATATCAGCGTGCCGGAGGTGGTTATGCTTCGTAATCCTACTCTGGCTGAGATTGCAGAGATTACAGGTGGAGAGTTGCTTTGTGGGGATGCCGAGGCTATCTGTCTTGCGGTCTCTACGGATACGCGCACTATTCAGAAGGGAAGTTTATACGTTCCTTTAAAAGGTGAGCGTTTTGATGGGCACGACTTTGCCAATAGTGCTTATAATTCTGGCGCCTTGGCCATGCTTGTTGAGCGCGAGTTGAGCACTGAGCTGCCTCAGATAAAAGTAAAAAATACTCTGCGTGCACTGGCTGATATCGCAGCCTGGCATCGTGATCAGTTTACTGGCCACGTTGTCGCGGTGACCGGCAGTGCTGGAAAAACTACGGTTAAACAGCTGATGGGATCGGTGCTTAGTCAGCGCTACAAAACCTTAATTACGCAGGGCAATCTGAATAATCATATCGGTGCACCACTCACGTTGCTGTCACTTCAGCCAGAGCATGAAGCTGCCATGATTGAGTTGGGTGCCAGCGGCGTAGGAGAGATTGCCTATACCGCCAATCTGACGCGTCCTGACGTTGGAATCCTGACAAACGTCGTGCCTGCGCATCTCGAAGGGTTTGGCTCTGTAGATAATATTGCCTTAACGAAAGGTGAGCTTATTGATTCCGTAGCTCCTTCTGGCGCCATGATACTGAATGCCGATGATCGTTACTTCAGCCAATGGCAGGCGCGTGCTGCATCTCTGAAGATTATTTCTTTTGGCTTCAGTACTGAAGCGGATATTACCGCCACTGATATGCATGAGTCTCTGATGGGGAATAAATTCACTCTCAAGCTGCCTCAGGAATCAGTGCAGGTCTCACTGTCATTATCTGGTCTGCACAATGTTCGAAATGCGCTTGCTGTCGCTGCTGCAGCCACTCATCTTGGTTTTAGTGCCGCTGAAATTAAGGCAGGGCTTGAACAGGCGGCGGCTGTTGCTGGTCGGCTGGAACACTGCGAAGGCCGTGAGGGTCAGGTGATTTTTAACGATGCCTACAACGCTAATCCAGAATCATTTTGTGCTGCAATCGATGTGCTCAAACTGGCTGAGGGGCGCCGCATCCTTGTTATGGGCGATATGGGTGAGCTGGGTGATGCTGCAGAAGAGATGCATGCACAGGTAGGTGCCTATGCGAAAGAACAGAATATTGAATGTCTGGTCGCGACCGGCCCTTTGAGTAAGTCAGCGGTTGAGACGTTCGGCGATAGCGGACATTGGTTTGAAAGCCGACATGCCGTTACTGAATATTTAACAAAAACAACTAAAAACGGAGACACCTTATTGGTGAAGGGGTCCCGCAGCGCAGGAATGGACCTGGTTGTCCGTTCACTGACAGAAAAAGAGGAAGACTGACTATGTTGCTTTGGCTGGGTGAATGGCTCGCACAGTACCACTCTGGATTCGGTGTGGTGACTTATCTGACACTGAGGGCAATATTTTCAGTAGGTACTGCGTTGGCCGTTGCCTTGATATTGGGGCCGGTGGTTATCCGTAAATTGCGTGAATATCAGATTGGTCAGGCGATCCGTGAAGTGGGCCCTAAGTCGCACCTGAGTAAAGCCGGTACACCGACGATGGGCGGAGCCTTGATCCTCTTATCTATTGCGCTGAGTACGTTGCTTTGGGGTGATCTGGAGAATCGATACGTCTGGTTGGTTCTACTGGTCACTCTGGCATTCGGAGCGATCGGTTGGGTAGATGATTACCGTAAAGTTGTGGAGAAAAACTCTCGCGGTTTGCCTGGCCGTTGGAAGTATTTCTGGCAGTCTGTGCTGGCTCTGATTGCTGGCGCTTATCTTTTCTACAGTGCTCAGTCACCGCAGGAAACTCAACTGGTTGTACCATTCTTTAAAGATGTCATGCCGCAACTGGGTCTGATGTTTATCGTACTGACTTACTTCGTTGTTGTTGGTTCAAGTAACGCGGTCAACCTGACTGATGGTCTTGATGGGTTGGCCATTATGCCTACTGTAATGGTGGCGGCCGCACTGGGTGTATGTGCCTATCTCGCTGGTAATGTGAATTTTGCAGACTATCTGCACATTCCGTATATCGCTGACTCGGGTGAACTGGCCGTTTTCTGTGCCGCGATCGTAGGTGCGGGTATTGGGTTTCTCTGGTTTAACACCTATCCGGCTCAAGTATTTATGGGCGACGTAGGTTCCTTAGCTTTGGGAGCCGCATTGGGTATTGTCGCCGTTGTTATTCGTCAGGAAATCGTACTGTTTATCATGGGCGGTATTTTTGTCGCTGAAACGGTATCGGTCATTTTGCAGGTGGCATCTTTCAAATTAACGGGGCGTCGTATTTTCCGCATGGCTCCGCTGCACCATCACTTTGAACTTAAAGGCTGGCCTGAACCTCGCGTTATTGTGCGCTTTTGGATCATTACTATCATTCTGGTCCTGATCGGGCTAGCAACATTGAAAATTCGCTGATTGCGAAGGCAGTATCGAAAATGACGACAGAAACTAAGAACATTAAGCGCTATCTGATCGTTGGCCTCGGGCTGACAGGTCTGTCGTGCGCGCGTTTTTGTCAATCCCGTGGTTTTAATTTCAGTTTGTGTGACACACGCACTGAGCTGCCTGCGATCGATAGTATTCGCAGTGAATTTCCAGGTATCGATATTACGCTTGGGTTACCTGACGCGGATGTGCTCGCTCAGTACGACGAACTGGTTGTCAGTCCGGGCATTAATGTGAACACGCCAACCTTTATTGCAGCAGCAGAGAAAGGGGTAACAATTTCTGGCGATGTTCAGTTATTTTCTGAATATCGTACCCGGCCGGTTATCGCGATTACTGGTTCCAATGGCAAGAGCACGGTGACAAGCCTTGTGACAGATATGCTGAATGCCGCAGGTGTAAAGGCCGTGGCCTGTGGGAATATTGGTCTTCCTGTGCTTGATCTTCTGACTGAGCAGACGCCTGTAGATGTGTATGTTGCTGAACTATCAAGCTTTCAGTTAGAAACCACCCGCAATCTCAATGCCGAGGTTGCGGGAATCCTGAATATTTCACCGGATCATATGGACCGCTACGCCGGCATGGCGGATTACGAGAGAGCCAAGCAGCGTATTTTTCAGGGCGCTCAGCACGTCATTGTAAATGGTGATGACGACCATACATTGCCCGCATTAACGGTATCAGACAGTTCTACGAAGTTCTCTTTGGCGATACCTGATAGTAACGCTTTCGGTATTACAGCGGACGGCGAGGATATCTGGTTGGCTCATGGTAGTGAGCGGCTGATCAAGGCATCAGATCTTTCTATTCGCGGCATGCACAATATTGCAAATGCCCTGGCTGCCTTAGCTTTTATTGATGCGCTCAGAGCAGACTTAAATATTGATTCTGACAAATGCCTGAATGGGTTAAAGAACTTCAAAGGTCTGGATCATCGTTGTCAGCATGTCGCTGTGATCAATGGTGTTGAATATATTAACGATTCAAAAGGCACCAATGAAGGCTCAACCGTTGCCGCGATTCAAGGCCTTGGGCCGGTGACTGAAGGAGAGCTTTGGTTAATTGCTGGTGGCGAGAGCAAAGGGCAGACTTTTGCCGAGCTGGCGGCTGCCTGTGAGAAGCGAGTGGCCGGTGTTTATCTCTACGGTGCAGACCGGGATATCATGGTATCAGCGCTTTCAGCTACAACCGTGAAAGGAGTATTCAGCACTCTCACTGACGCAGTCAATGCGGCAAGTGAACAGGCTACCTCGGGTGATACTGTGCTGTTCTCTCCTGCGTGCGCCAGTTTTGATCAGTTCCGTAACTACGTTCATCGAGGTGAATTTTTCTGTGGTTGCGTGGGGGCGTTGTCATGAATATGGATGCTCTCCGCTGGCAACAAAACAGCTCTTTATTTTACCCATGGATTGCACTGCTGGTACTGGGTTGGCTGATGGTAGCTTCTGCATCGACAGGGATTGCTGAAGATTACACGGGCAACCCTGCCTATTTCGCTATTCGTCACGCGGTCTATCTCGCCGCTGGTATTGCTGTGGCTTTCGCAACGTCGCAGATTTCGATGTCGCGCTGGGCAAAGTTTGATGGCCTCCTTCTGCTTGCAGGCATACTTGGGCTGATACTGGTTTTTGTTCCGGGTATAGGGCATGAAGTAAATGGTAGTCAGCGCTGGCTGAACCTCGGAATTATTAAAATTCAGGCGTCGGAGTTAGCTAAGGTTGGTGCCGTATTTTATGTTGCTGGTTACCTGGTACGCCGTGAAGATGAAGTAAAGAGTCAGTGGTCTGGATTTCTTAAACCTCTGGGTATCCTCGGGGCGATGGTTGGACTCTTACTTATGGAGCCGGATTTTGGCGCCGTCGTAGTGCTTCTCGGTGCCGCCATGATTATGTTGTTTCTTGGTGGTGTAAAAGCCGGTCAATTCTTCCTTCTAACTTTCGCGACCGTTGCTATCGGCGTGCTTGTTGTCGGTAGTGAAGATTATCGGGTTAATCGCCTCTTAGCTTATCTGAACCCTTGGGCTCCTGAACACGTATACGGCACAGGTTATCAGCTGACTCAGTCTTTGATTGCGTTCGGTCGTGGAGAGTTGTTCGGCGTTGGATTTGGCGAAAGTGTTCAGAAATTATTTTATCTCCCTGAAGCTCATACCGATTTTGTATTCGCAATCTGGGCCGAAGAAACCGGCCTGGTCGGTGGCTTAGTTGCTCTTGGTTTACTTGGGTATCTGGTGGCATGTATCTGGAATATCGCCTGGGAAGCGCAAAAACAAGGGCTGATGTATGCATCTTACGTCGCGACTGGTCTGGCAGCTCTGCTTGGTTTGCAGATCGTTATTAACCTTGGGGTAAATACCGGCTTATTGCCGACTAAGGGGCTGACGCTTCCATTTTTCAGTTATGGCGGCAGTAGCTTAATGATGTGTTGTGCCATGGTCGGTATTGTGATGCGTGTTACCTATGAAACTGAGCTGGCGCGCCAGTCGAATCAAACTAAAGAGGAGGACGTAAATGAGTAACGTGGTCCTCATGATGGCAGGCGGAACCGGAGGTCATGTTTTCCCGGCACTTGCTGTCGCCCACGCGTTAAAAGAGCAGGGCTATGAAATTCATTGGCTAGGAACATCTGCAGGCATAGAAGCAGATCTGGTACCAGCGAATGGCTTTCCTCTGCACACAATTAATATTGCCGGGTTGCGTGGTAAAGGAAAGTTAGGTCTTTTGGGCGCGCCGTTGAAAATTTTAAAGGCAGTCGGGCAAGCGCTTGCCGTTATTCGTAAAGTAAAACCTTTGGCAGTCGTCGGCCTGGGTGGATATGCGACGGGGCCGGGTGGCATTGCAGCCTGGTTGAAAGGAATCCCGCTGTTGATTCATGAGCAGAATGCCTTTGCGGGCATGACCAACAAATTATTGCAGCGTTTTTCTGCAGTAACGATGCAAGCATTTCCTGGAGCACTTGAAGGTGCTTTGGTGACAGGAAACCCAGTACGCGAAGAGGTCGCTCAGATTCCAGCACCGGATGTGCGGGAATTTCATGAAGGGAAGTTGCGTGTCTTAGTCGTTGGCGGAAGCCTTGGCGCTGTTGCTTTAAATAATGCTGTGTTTGAAGCCATGGCGATGCTTTCTCCAGAGCAGCGACCTGATCTGAGGCACCAGGTAGGGAAGAGAAATATTGATGAAGTGCAGACGATGTATACCGAAGCGGGTATTGACGTCGATGTGACAGCATTTATTGATGATATGGCTGCTGCATATTCTTGGGCAGATCTTGTGGTTTGTCGTTCTGGCGCACTCACTGTTTCAGAAGTGGCGGCAGCGGGCTGCGCTGCGATTTTTGTTCCTTTCCCATATGCCGTCGATGATCATCAGACGGTGAATGCTCAGTACCTGCAAAAAGAGGGAGCAGCAATTATTCGTCAGCAGGCTGAACTGACACCTGATTGGCTGTCGCAGCAATGGGTGCAGCTCGAACAGGATCGCGCTTTGCTGCGTGACATGTCTATTAAGGCTCGTGGACTGGCTATGACTGATGCCACTGAAAAAGTAGTTGAGCAGGTCAGGAGGTTCGCGCGTGAGCAATAAACACCCCTCAGATTTAGTGAATATGATTCCAGAAATGCGCCGGATTCGAGTGATCCATTTTGTAGGCATTGGCGGTGCTGGTATGTGTGGTATTGCAGAAGTGCTGCTGAACCAGGGCTATCGGATTACCGGGTCTGACTTGAAAGATTCGGCAGTAACACAGCGTCTCAGAACGCTGGGTGCAGAAGTCTTTATTGGTCACCAAGAAGATAACATCAGCGAAGCTGATGTCTTGGTCGTATCGACGGCTATCGATGAGAGTAATCCAGAAGTGAGTGCAGCGCTAACGCGTCGTGTGCCGATTGTCCGACGTGCAGAAATGTTGGCTGAACTGATGCGTTTCCGTCATGGTATTGCGGTCGCAGGTACACACGGTAAGACAACAACTACCAGTCTTGTGACGTCAGTTCTGGCTGAAGCAAAGCTGGACCCTACGTTTGTCATCGGTGGCAAACTCAACAGCGCTGGAGCCAATGCTCGCCTGGGTTTAAGTCGTTATCTGGTCGCTGAAGCGGATGAAAGCGATGCGAGCTTTCTTCATCTCCAGCCTATGGTTTCAATCGTCACGAACATCGATGCGGACCATATGAGTACATATGGTGGCGATTTTGAAAAACTGAAAAATACCTTCATCGAGTTTCTGCACAACCTGCCTTTTTATGGTCTCGCGGTTGTTTGCATCGACGATGATAACGTCAGAAGTATTCTTCCGGGTCTGAGTCGTCAGGTAACGACGTATGGTTTTTCTGAAGACGCCGACTATCGCGCGACTGATCTTCAGCAGGATGGCATTTTCACCAGCTTTAACGTTCATCGCTCAGGTAAAGATGCGCCTCTTTCTATACGTATGCGGATGCCGGGTAAGCACAATGTACTGAATGCACTGGCCGCCATAGCCGTTGCGGAAGATGAAGGTGTTGATGAGCAATCGATAGTTCTGGCGCTGGAAAAATTCGAAGGTGTTGGCCGACGCTTTCAGATAAACGGCACAGTACCGTTAGGTAACGGCGACGTCATGCTGGTTGACGACTATGGTCATCACCCGCGTGAACTCGAAGTTACTCTGGATGCTATTCGTAAAGGCTTTCCTGAACGTCGCCTTGTCATGGTATTTCAACCACACCGTTATTCACGTACGCGCGATCTGTATGAAGATTTCGTTCGTGTGTTAAGTGACGCTGATGTACTTCTTCTTATGGAGGTTTATCCGGCGGGTGAGAAACCGATCGCTGGTGCTGATGGCCGTTCAATGTGTGGAACTATCCGACAGCGTGGTCCGGTTGACCCTGTCTTTATTGAACGGGATGAATCACTTAAAACCCCTCTACAGACCATGTTGCGACCGGGAGATCTTTTGTTAACTCAAGGGGCCGGTGACATTGGCGGCATAGCGATGAATATTGCTGAAAACCTTGGTGAATGGCTGAAGGAGATCGAAGAATGAGCATCGATACTCTGGGGAAAATTGCCGTGTTAATGGGTGGTACTTCTGCTGAGCGTAAAGTTTCATTGCGTAGTGGTACTGCGGTTGCTGACGCACTTGAGAGTGTGGGTGGCAATGTTGTACGTGTCGATATTCAAGGGCATGCGATCAGTCAACTGACAGAGCTGGATTTCGATGTTGCCTTTATTGCCTTGCATGGCCGTGGTGGTGAAGACGGAACAATCCAGGGGGTGCTCGAATGGCTTGATAAGCCTTACACCGGCAGTGGTGTTATGGCATCGGCACTGGCCATGGATAAATGGCGTACAAAAATGATCTGGATGGCGGCGCAACTACCAACGCCAAATGCCTATCTTTTGGATGCCAGTTCCGATTGGGTAGCGATCAATGAAGCGCTGGATGCTAATGCCATCGTTAAGCCCGCTCGTGAAGGATCAAGCATTGGTATGCGTCGTGTTCATAATGCTGAGGATCTGAAATCCAGTTACGAATTTGCCAGCGAGTACGATGGACTGGTGCTTGCTGAACGGTGGGTAGAAGGGCGTGAATTTACAGTCGCCATCGTCGACGGTGAGGCGTTACCTGTCATCCAGTTACGCACGTCTCATGAGTTTTACGACTACGACGCAAAATATCAGTCGAATGACACTGAATACCTGTTGCCATGTGGTTTGAGTGACCACGAAGAAAAAACACTTCAGGCGCTGGCGCTGAAAGCATTCGAAGTGTTGGGAGCAGCGGGCTGGGGGCGTATTGATGTCATGCAGGATGCCGATGGCGCTTTCTGGTTGCTTGAGGCCAATACCAGCCCGGGTATGACGGATCATAGCCTGGTGCCTATGGCTGCGAAGGCGTCTGGCCTGGAGTTTCCCGAGCTGGTTACCCGCTTATTAATTGAAGCGGTAGAGCGTCATGGCCACTAAGAAAGCAGCAGCACGGCGCGGTGCGACGAAAAAGGTAGAAAAGCAGCCTAAACGGAATATAAAGCTGAGGTTGCCTTCCTGGTTTTCGGTCAATGCGCTTGGCTGGATCGTTCTGCCGGTAGTGCTGGTTGGTTTGTTTTTCGGTGGTCGCCAGATGATGGATCAGTGGTTGATCGAAAGAATTGAAGTGAAAGGTAATCTGGTGGTCTGGTCACCAGAAGATATTAAAAATCAGGTCAGTTGGGTGTTGGGTAATGGTTTTTACTCAGCCGACCTGACCTCGGTATACGACAGCGTTTTAAATATGCCTCTGATACATAATGTTCAGGTCAGAAAGCGTTGGCCAGATCGCATAGAAATCAGTGTATCTGAAGATATTCCGATGGCGGTTTGGAATGGCAGCCAAATAATTGGTATTAACGGCGATTTAATGTCGATACCTGACCATTTTAATGTCGATAAATTGGCATCCATTGACGGAAATAATGAATACCTCGACGAGTCCATAAAAAACTTCCGACTTGTTCAGCAGGTAATGGGGGCGAGTGATATAAAAATTCAGAGTATGGATATCTCTGATACGGGCTCTATGAGTCTTCATCTCAGTAATCAATGGGATGTGTTTATCGGCAGCGCGCACCTTGAGAAGCGTGCTCTGCGATTGAAAAAACTACTAACAGGACTGCCTGCTGACGAAGTCAGTGCAGTTGATTTGAGATACGGAAAAGGCGCGGCGATTCAGTGGCGCTCTGAGCAGGAGAAAGGTTGATGAGCACAACGCAGCAGAAGCGAATGCTGGTCGGGCTGGATATCGGAACTTCGAAAGTCGTTGCTATCGTTGGTGAAGTAGACGTGGACGGCAATATTGAGGTTGTAGGTCTTGGTAGCTGCCCAAGTCGCGGTCTGAAAAAAGGCGTCGTAGTGAACATCGAATCTACCGTTCATTCGATTCAGCGAGCGATTGAAGAAGCAGAGCTTATGGCAGGCTGCACGATTCACTCGGTGTACGTAGGCATTGCCGGAAGTCATATCCATTCGATGAACTCAAACGGTATCGTTGCGGTAAAAGATCGCGAAGTTACCCCGATGGATATCGAACGTGTTATCGACGCGGCTCAGGCAGTGGCGATACCTCAGGATCAAGCGATTCTTCACGTGCTGCCACAGGAATACGTGGTGGACAGTCAGGAAGGAATCAAAGAGCCCGTAGGTATGGCAGGCGTTCGCCTTGAAGCTAAGGTTCATCTGGTTACTGGCTCTGTGAATGCTATTCAGAATATTGAGCGTTGTGTGCAGCGCTGCAACCTGGAAACGGATGACATTATTCTCGAGCAGTTGGCATCGAGTTATTCCGTACTCACAGATGACGAACGTGAGCTTGGCGTCTGTATGGTCGACATCGGTGGTGGTACTACCGATATCGCAATTTTTACTGAGGGAGCAATACGTCATACAGCAGTCATTCCGATCGCCGGAGATCAGGTGACAAATGATATTGCGATGGCATTGCGCACTCCGACGCAGCACGCTGAAAAAATTAAGATGAAGTACGCCTGTGCGCTGACTCAATTGGCCAAAGCGGACGAAACAGTAAAAGTGCCAAGTGTGGGAGATCGTCCACCACGAGACCTTTCCCGACAGGCATTAGCTGAAGTTGTTGAACCACGTTATGACGAATTGTTTACTCTGATTCAGGCGGAGTTAAGACGCAGTGGTTTCGAGGATCTTATTGCGGCTGGCATTGTCCTTACAGGTGGTACTTCTAAAATGGAAGGCGTGGTAGAACTCGCCGAAGAAATTTTCCATATGCCTGTTCGTCTTGCTCGTCCTGTTGGTGTTTCCGGCCTGTCGGGAGAGATAGATAATCCGATTTATTCAACGTCGGTTGGATTGCTTTTATATGCCGCCGGACAGGAATATAAAAAATCCCGAAATAAAGTGGTTCAGGAAGATAAAAAAAATCCATTTGGCCGCATAAAAGAATGGATTAAAGATAATTTTTAATATTAAATATACTCGCGCGGAAAATAGGAGATAATGCTATGTCTCATACAAGAGAAGGTGATATGTTCGAGCTTGCAGATGATGTGCAGCAGAATGCAGTAATAAAAGTAATCGGTGTTGGTGGCGGCGGCGGTAACGCTGTTCAGCATATGGTCGAAAGTCAGATTGATGGCGTCGACTTTATTTGCGCTAACACAGATGCTCAGGCACTGCGTAATGTTGATTCTCGTTCAGTAATTCAGTTGGGCAATGGCCTGACCAAAGGTCTGGGTGCGGGTGCAAATCCGAACGTTGGCCGTGAAGCGGCAATGGAAGACCGTGAGCGTATCGCAGAAGCTCTGCGTGGAGCAGACATGGTATTCATTACTGCAGGTATGGGAGGCGGCACCGGAACCGGTGGTGCTCCAGTAGTTGCAGAAGTCGCAAAAGAACTCGGTATTCTTACCGTAGCGGTTGTCACCAAGCCTTTTCCGTTTGAAGGGAAGAAGCGCATGGCAATCGCGGGTCAGGGCCTCGAACAGCTTTCTGAGCATGTGGACTCCCTGATTACTATTCCAAATGAAAAACTCCTTTCCGTTCTGGGTAAAGGTACGTCTCTTCTTGATGCCTTTAAGGCAGCGAACGATGTTCTCCAGGGCGCAGTTCAGGGCATCGCGGATCTGATTACTCGTCCAGGTATGATCAACGTCGACTTTGCAGACGTACGCACCGTTATGTCTGAAATGGGTCAGGCAATGATGGGTACAGGCACAGCCACCGGCGAGAACCGCGCACGTGAAGCTGCTGAGAAAGCGATCGGTAGTCCGCTTCTGGAAGATGTTGATCTCCGTGGCGCGAAAGGTATTCTGGTAAACGTAACGGCTGGCTTTGATCTGTCACTGGGCGAGTTCAGTGAAGTGGGTGAGACCGTTGAAGAGTTTGCTTCTGAAAACGCAACCGTTGTTGTCGGTACAGTGATCGATCCTGACCTGACTGACGAACTGCGTGTTACAGTAGTTGCAACTGGTTTGGGTGAATCTGAAGTGATTGAGGAACCAAAGCCGACAAAGGTTGTCGATAACACGGCACAAAGCCGTGCACCTGAGACATCTTCAGACTATCGTGAGCTTGATCGTCCGACGGTTACCCGTCAGGCAGGTAATGCAGCTCGCAAGCTGGACTCAGGCGAGAACCCTGATATGGACTATCTCGATATTCCAGCATTCTTGCGTCGCCAGGCTGATTAACAAACACACACTGGCGTGTTAGTAATCTGCTGGTATAATGCACGGCAATTGTACGATAAATGTTCAATAATGTCAGGAATGTCCGATGATAAGACAACGCACTCTTAATAACACCATCCGCGCGACCGGCGTGGGGCTGCACTCAGGTGAAAAAGTTTACCTGACGCTGAAGCCTGCCCCGGTGGATAGTGGCATTATCTTCCGCCGTGTTGATCTTGATCCTATCATCGACATTCCAGCGACTGCCTTGCAGGTTGGCGAAACCACGCTGTCTACGACTCTGGTAAAAGATAACGCCAAGGTTGATACCGTTGAGCACCTGCTGTCTGCGATGGCTGGTCTGGGTATCGATAATGCGATCGTTGAACTCAGCGCTCAGGAAGTACCTATTATGGATGGTAGTTCTGGCCCGTTCGTGTTCCTGCTGCAATCTGCGGGTATTGCTGAGCAGGAAGCACCGAAGAAGTTCATTCGTATCAAGCGCAAAGTTGAGGTTCGTGAAGGCGACAAGATCGCCTCATTCGTGCCTTATGAAGGCTTTAAAGTGACCTTTGAGATTGATTTTGATCACCCTGTTTTCCGCCAGAGTGTTCAAACGGCCAGTCTCGATTTCTCATCGACTTCTTACGTGAAAGAAGTAAGTCGCGCTCGCACATTTGGTTTTACCAAAGACCTTGAGTACATGCGTTCCAAGAATCTTGCTCTGGGAGGTAGCGTTAAGAACGCTATCGTTGTGGACGACTACCGTGTGCTGAACGAGGACGGACTGCGCTATGACGACGAGTTCGTTAAGCATAAGATCCTCGATGCGGTTGGCGACCTTTATCTTCTCGGTCACAGCCTGATCGGTGAGTTCGTTGGCCATAAATCTGGTCACGGTCTGAACAACCGACTGTTGCGTGAGCTGCTTCAGCAGGAAGATGCCTGGGAATTTGTTGAGTTCACAGATACAGAAACTTCGCCGATCACTTACATGAGACCTGCTGCCGGTTAACGTAAGTACACAATTCTGGCTTGTTTCATTGTTTATCAAGGCCATACTCATGTAATCATCGCTAACAGGATGGTTTATGATATGGCCTTATTCGTATATGCAGCTTTTAGATGTGCAGATCCAGAAGGTGGCAAGCGCCAGAGTAAGGTACAGATTCAGTAGTCATTGTATCCATGAACATTATTATTGTCGGCCGTCGCCACGGTGAATCGCGAAATATTAAACTGACCAGCACAGTGAAGCATCTGTTGCTGGGGCTTTTGTTTGCTCTACCGATGGCAATGGGTGCTGCGGGCTATTGGCTTGCTGAGCGCCTGAGCGGTGATATGGCTCTGGCCCCGGATGCAGCCAAAGCCTGGGAGCGTGATCTCGTAGAGCAGCGTGAAGAACTGCAGGCTTTAAGGCATTCTGCAGAGCAGGAAATGGCTGCGCTTACTGTGCGGTTGGCGGAGATTCAGAGCCGCGTTCTGCGACTTGATGCGGTTGGTGAGCGCCTTGTAGACAGCGCAGGCTTACCAACGGATGAGTTCGATTTTGGTGTTGCCCCTTCCGTGGGCGGCCCGATCGCTGCGCCAGAGAGTAATTATCAGGTTCCGGAAATATCTAACGCGATCCAGCAACTTGCTGATCGTATCACCAGCCGTGAGCAGCAGCTTGATATCCTTGATGACTTATTCGCAGCTCAGAAGCTGAGCGAAGATACCTTCGTAGCAGGGCGTCCGATTACCAAAGGCTGGATGTCCTCGCGTTATGGCTATCGTGCAGATCCTTTCACTGGTCGCTCTGCCTGGCACGCAGGTGTCGATTTCGCGGGCAAAGACGGCTCTGATATCGTTGCCGTTGCGGCTGGTGTTGTTACTTACTCAGGCCCGCGCTACGGGTACGGCAACCTGGTAGAAGTGAATCACGGCAACGGATACAAAACCCGCTACGCGCATTGTAAAGAGATCAAAGTCAGTGTCGGTGATATCGTTCGCAAGAGCGATGTGATCGCCTTGATGGGTAGTACTGGCCGCTCAACTGGCCCGCATGTACACTTCGAAGTCTTCAAAAACGGGCGCAGCGTAGATCCGGCAGCCTACATTCATCGACGCCCGCGCTGAATAAAACCCTCTCCCATCTTGTCAACACCCCGGCAACTCAGTAGCCTTTAGCACTTTGCTTTACGCTATGCCCGGGCATCGTCGTACCAGAATATTTTACGGACAGACACAACCTCATGATTGGTAACATTTTCCGCAAAGTTTTCGGCAGTAAGAATAGCCGCGAACTCAAACGTATGGGCAAGATCGTCGCCCGCATCAATGCGCTCGAAGAAGATATGAAAGCACTCAGCGATGAACAGCTGGGAGCGAAAACGGGCGAATTCAAGGAAGCCATACAGAAAGGTAAATCTCTGGATGATCTTCTGCCAGAAGCTTTTGCCGTCTGCCGTGAAGCGAGCCGTCGTGTCATGGGTATGCGCCATTTTGATGTGCAGTTGATCGGTGGTATCTCGTTACACGAAGGGCGCATTGCGGAGATGCGTACCGGTGAAGGTAAGACGCTGGTCGCGACGCTGCCTTCCTATCTGAACGCATTAACCGGTAAGAGTGTTCATGTGGTTACCGTGAACGACTATCTGGCTCGCCGTGACGGTGACTGGAATCGTCCACTGTTCGAATTCCTGGGGATGACCGTGGGTACTGTTGTACCAGGTATGGCGCCACAGGATAAAAAACCACAATACGAGTGTGACGTCGTTTACGGCACAAACAATGAGTTTGGTTTCGACTACTTGCGCGACAATATGGCGTTCTCGAAAGAGCAGAAAGTTCAGCGTGATCTCGCCTTTGCCATTGTCGATGAGGTTGACTCGATTCTGATCGATGAAGCGCG
>NZ_DFQB01000001.1:175053-175953 GCF_002377545.1 Thalassolituus sp. UBA3500
GATTCTGATCGATGAAGCGCGTACGCCATTGATCATCTCTGGCCCGGCAGATGATCATTCAGAGCTATATCGCCAGATTAACGAACTGATTCCTCAGTTACGTCAGGGTGAGGCGTCCGAAGATGATAGCCAGCCAGTGGACGGTCATTTCTTTGTTGATGAGAAGAGCCGTTCTATTGAACTGACTGAAGAAGGCCATGAATTCGTAGAAGAAATGCTGACGAATGCCGGTGTTCTGCAAGACGGCGACAGTCTCTATTCAGCGGGCAACCTTAGCCTGCTGCACCACGTGCATTCGGCCCTGAAAGCGCACGCTGTATTCCAGAAAAACGTTGATTACATCGTCCAGAACGGGCAAGTGGTCATCGTTGATGAACACACCGGTCGTACCATGCCGGGTCGTCGCTGGAGTGAAGGTCTGCATCAGGCCGTTGAAGCGAAAGAAGGCCTGAAGATTCAGGCAGAGAGCCAGACATTGGCGTCAACAACCTTCCAGAACTTCTTCCGTCTGTATGACAAGCTTTCTGGTATGACAGGTACTGCAGATACCGAAGCTTTCGAATTTAATCAGATCTACGGGCTGGATGTTGTTGTTATTCCGACGAACCGTCCAGTTCAGCGTATCGACTACAACGATGTTATTTACGCCTCACAGCGCGAGAAGCATGACGCTGTGGTTGAAGAAATTCGTGAGATTACCGCTCAGGGTCGTCCTGTTCTGGTGGGTACAGCCTCAATCGAATCGTCTGAATATATCTCTGGCGTTCTTAAGAAAGCTAAGGTCGAACATAACGTTCTGAACGCAAAAGAGAATGAACGTGAAGCTCAGATCATTGCTGATGCCGGTCGTCCCGGTGCCGTGACCATTGCAACTAACATGGCCGGTCGTGGTACCGATAT
>NZ_DFQB01000001.1:176241-176373 GCF_002377545.1 Thalassolituus sp. UBA3500
CATGGCCGGTCGTGGTACCGATATTATGCTGGGCGGTAATTGGGAGTCAGAGGTCGATGCTCTGGATAACCCTGACCCAGCAACGGTTGAGCGTATCAAAGCAGAGTGGCAGGAGCGCCATGATGCAGTACT
>NZ_DFQB01000001.1:176560-197028 GCF_002377545.1 Thalassolituus sp. UBA3500
TAATGTATTGAATGCAAAACAGCACCAAAGCGAAGCAGAAATTGTGGCCCGAGCAGGTCAACGTGGTGCAGTGACTATTGCCACAAACATGGCGGGTCGCGGTACAGACATTAAGCTGGGCGAAGGTATAAAAGAATTGGGCGGTCTCCATATTATTGGTACAGAGCGCCATGAATCCCGCCGTATTGATAACCAGCTGCGTGGTCGTGCTGGTCGTCAGGGCGATAAAGGTTCAACACGTTTCTTCCTGTCTTTGGAAGATAGCCTGATGCGAATCTTCATGTCTGACCGTATGCGCAACATGATGCAGGCTTTGGGCATGAAAGACGGAGAATCTATTGAGCATCGAATGGTGACCAATGCCGTCGAGAAAGCGCAGCGTAAAGTTGAAGGGCGCAACTTCGATATCCGTAAACAGCTGCTTGAGTATGATGATGTTGCCAATGATCAGCGTCGTGTTGTTTATGGGCAGCGTAATGACCTGATGGAAATGGGCGATATTTCTGACGTCATCAGTAACATCCGAGAAGATGTTGTTAATGAAGCCATCAGCGATTACATCCCACCACAGAGCTTGTCTGAACAATGGGATATTGAAGGTCTTGAACGTCACCTGCTGGCTCAGTTCGCAATTGAGCTTCCTGTGCAGAAGTGGCTGGATGACGACACGAAGCTATACGAAGAAAATCTCCGTGAGCGTATCCTCGACGAGATAAATAAAGCCTATGCGGAAAAAGAAGCGACCATTGGTGCTGAAACCATGCGCCAGGTCGAGCGTCAGATGATGCTTCAGGTGCTCGATAATCTCTGGAAAGAACACCTCGCGACTATGGATCATCTGCGTCAGGGTATTCATCTGCGTAGTTACGGACAGAAAAACCCGAAACAGGAATACAAACGTGAGGCTTTCGGACTGTTTGAAGAGCTGCTCAGTAGTATCAAACATGACACTATCCGTGTGCTGAGCCACATTCGTATCCGCCGCGAAGAAGAGATCAAAGAAGAAGAAGAGCGCCGTCGTCTGGAAGCAGAAGCGCAGATGGCACGCGCGCAATTCCAGCATGAAGACGCAGATTCTGCACTGGGGAGCGATGACGCACCCGCAGCAGAAGGCGAAGACCAGGCCAAGCCCTTCGTACGCGATGGCGACAAAGTGGGTCGTAATGATCCGTGCCCATGTGGCTCGGGTAAAAAATACAAACATTGCCACGGCAAAATTGCCTGAGGATAGATTGATCGAAAATGGCCGTTAATTTCACTGTTTTTGAAGATTTTGCAGTTGTAAAAGGTGTTCGTCTGGGCGTTGCTCAAGCAGGAGTGCGTAAGAAAGACCGCGACGACATGGTGATTTTCGAACTGGCAGAAGGCACTGAGGTCGCCGGGGTATTCACGACGAATGCTTTCTGCGCTGCCCCTGTGCATATCTGCCGACGCAATCTTGAAAAGGCGAGCCCGCGTTATCTGTTGGTCAATACCGGTAACGCGAACGCAGGTACTGGCCCTAAGGGCTTTAAAAACGCTGAGCTTTCTTGCGAGATGCTAGCAAAAGCCACAGGCGTTGCGCCTGAACAAGTACTGCCATTCTCAACCGGCGTCATCGGCGAGCCATTGAATATGGAAGCGTTTGAACGTGGTATTCCTGCAGCGCTTGAGAACCTCACCGAAGCCAACTGGGCACGCGCAGGTCGTGGCATCATGACCACGGATACTCTGCCAAAAGGCTACAGCAAGCAGATTGAAATCGACGGCGAAACCGTGACCATTACTGGCCTGTCAAAAGGCGCGGGTATGATCATGCCGAATATGGCGACCATGCTTGGTTTTATCGCCACCGATGCAAAAATCCCTGCTGCTGTAATGCAGGGCTGGGCGCGAAAGCTGGCCGATAAATCCTTTAACCGCATCACTATCGACGGTGATACCTCCACCAACGACTCCTGTATGTTGATGGCAACTGGGCAGTCGGGTGTTGTGGTTGATGACAGCGACGAAGGCAGTAAAGCGGGTGATGCCGTATTTGCTGCACTTGAAGAAGTGTTCCGCGTATTGGCACAAGCCATTGTGCGTGATGGCGAAGGCGCGACCAAGTTCGTGACCATCGATGTCGAAACGGCGGCGACGAATAAAGAAGCGTTAGACGTTGCATACACCGTAGCCCATTCACCACTGGTCAAAACAGCGCTGTACGCTTCTGACGCAAACTGGGGCCGTATTCTGGCTGCGGTTGGACGTTCCGGTGTACAGAACTTCGATCTGGATAAAGTACAGATTTATCTGGATGACGTTCAGATCGTCGAAGACGGTGGGCGTTGCGATAGTTACACCGAAGAAAAAGGTGCAGCGGTACTGGCTCAGGCAGAATTCACCATCCGTATTCAACTGGGGCGTGGCGATATCAACGAACGCCTGTGGACCTGTGACCTGTCACACGACTACGTTTCTATCAATGCCGATTACCGTTCTTAAGAGTCTGTACTGATTACAATGAAACAGGTACATGTTGCTGTTGCCGTGGCTGTCGTGAATGAAGACATCCTCATTGCACGACGCCCGGACGACAAACATCAGGGTGGCCTCTGGGAATTTCCCGGAGGCAAAGTCGAACCGGGCGAAACCACCGCCGAGGCACTGGTGCGTGAGCTCGATGAAGAAGTTGCACTCCCGGTAGCGACAGAACATATGTCACCCCTGATGGAAATTCCTTTCAACTACCCGGATAAATCCGTCCTTCTCGAAGTGCTTTGGGTCGATGTTCCTATGAATAATGCACTCCTTGCCCATGGTGCAGAAGGGCAGGAAGTACGCTGGGTGCATTACTCTAAGCTCGCAGATTTCCAGTTCCCCGAAGCCAATGGGCCTATTCTGGATGCTGTAACAGCTCGCCTGCAGGATTCGTAGAATTAGCGCAATCCTAAGGTTGTGCGATGTATTTCTCAGCGCATTTAGTTGGATCCTGTCTCTCCCCGAATAAAAAGAAACTATTTCCTTCTTAGCCTCTCCTATATTCGTTAACCTATACAAAACCAGTACAAGTGACATCGGAGATAGGGTAGATGAATACAGCGCAGGCGTTGATCAAGAGTCTTGAGGCAGAAGGTGTTAAGTACGTTTTCGGTGTCCCCGGTGAGGAGAACCTGGCCGTTCTTGAGGCGATCCGGGAGTCTTCCCTTGAATATATTGTCACCCGCCATGAGCAGGGTGCCGCATTTGCGGCAGCAACGATTGGGCGTCTTACTGGTAATCCTGCGGTCTGCCTGACGACACTTGGCCCTGGTGCAACTAATGCGGTAACGGGTGTTGCCTATGCGCAATTAGGCGCGATGCCGTTTATCCTGCTGACTGGTCAAAAGCCTATTCGCCACAGCAAACAGGGCGCGTTTCAGATTATCGACGTGGTTGATCTGATGGGGCCAATCACGAAGTTTTCTAAGCAGCTTGTCGAAGGATCGATGGCAGCAGCGACCGTTCGTGAAGCGATTCGACTTGCCACAGAAGAGCGCCCTGGTGCCGTGATGCTCGAGGTGCCCGAGGACATCGCCAGCGAGAAAATTAAGTATCGCCCTATCCCTATTTCGAAGCCTCGACGGCCTGTCGCTGAAGAGAAAGCGATCGAACATGTGGTGTCGTTGCTTGAGAAGGCAACGCGGCCAATCCTTATTGTCGGTGCAGGCAGCAACCGTAAGCGCACTTCGCGGATATTGACCGAGTTGGTTCAGACCTACGACATTCCTTTCGTGCCAACGCAGATGGGTAAGGGCGTTATTTCTGAGTCTATGCCGCAATACGCGGGCACAGCGGCGCTGAGCAGCGATGATTACGTACACAGCACGATTGAGAAAGCCGACCTGGTGATTAACATTGGCCATGATGTGGTTGAGAAGCCGCCGTTTATTATGGAAGGCGAGCGACAGGTCGTTCATATTAATTTTGAATCAGCAGAAGTGAACGACATTTACTACCCACAATGTGAAGTGATCGGTGATATTGCCAATGCTATCTGGCAGATCACACAGGCTTTAAAAACAAAAGACCTGAGCCACTGGGATACTCAATATCACAAGGAAGCGAAACAAAAACTCGATGATTGGTTCGAGCAAAGTGTTGCGACGGCAGAAACCATTACCCCCCAAGTGCTGGTTAATGCGACCCGCACAGGAATCGACAACGATGGCATCCTGACGCTCGACAATGGCATGTACAAGATCTGGTTTGCCCGTCACTATGAAACCTACATGGAAAATACCCTGCTGCTTGATAACGCCCTAGCGACTATGGGCGCGGGGTTACCATCAGCTATCGGCGCAAAGACGGTATACCCGGATAAGCAGGTGGTGACTGTCGTAGGCGATGGTGGCTTTATGATGAACTCGCAGGAACTTGAAACCGCTGTTCGCATGAGCCTCGACCTCGTCGTGGTTATTCTCAATGACGAGTCATTGCAGATGATTCGTTGGAAACAGGGGAATGAAGGGCTTAAAGATTACGGTCTTGAGTTTAACAACCCTGATTTTATTAAGTACGCCGAAAGTTATGGAGCCAAAGGTCACCGCGTGGCTACCGCGATGGAGTACAAAGAAACGCTGGATCTGGCGCTCAAGAAAGGCGGTGTGCACGTACTTGATGTGGTGATTGACTACAGTAAGAACTCGGATGACCTGATCATCAGCTAAAAACCACTGAAGTTCGGGCAGATTCTTAATGTAAAGACGGCATCGTTATCCGTACAGTATGGTTTGCGATTTTTCTGAAAAGCAGGCACGCTTTACATTGGAGCGTGCACGTTTTTTCGGTCAGGTACAGAAGAAAGATTCGTTAAATCAACAGGTTATATCGCTGGTTTACAAGTTAATGTGCATGCTTTGTCCGAAATAACAGGCGTGCGCGTTTTTCTGGAAGGGACTTTTGACTCATGGATGATTTCTCAATGCTGATAATGACTTACATGCGAAATCTCGAAAGAGTGTCCCCAGATAAACGCGCACGCACACTAACAAGCTGTTAGATGAATCTTTTATGAAAGTGCTATTAATTGAAAAGCCATTAATGAAAATGGAAGGCTTACATTCTGAATTTGAGGGAATGCCTTGGAAGCTGTTCTTCATCTCTATACCTATGCTGTTCATTGGCATATTGCTGATGCCATTTTCTAAGCTCTTCATGATTCCTGCTTTGGTTGTAGTATGTATTCTACTTCCTAGCAGTATGGCGGTAGCCGCAATCTCGAGACATTACGAAGATGACAGCCCCAATTATCGTGCAGCTCGAAGTAGGATTTATGCCTTTCTTCATACAGCATGGGTAGTCGGCGTTTATGGCTGGTTCAGCCTATGGGGGGGGAGGATTTTTCGCAATTATGTGGAGCCTATTTTCGTGAAGTATCATCTAACAAAGCCAGCCAGTCTGGACGCACTTTGTGCGCCCCTGCTGGCAGGCGTTAGGGAGCAAGATGAGTACTGAGAGCGATTCAGACCCTTGGAAGGATGCAGAACCTGAGATACTTCGATTGGGTAAATTTCTTGATAGTTTCTATAAGGAATCTGATCGAGGTGCCATCCTGATGGCTGGATCTGTGCTTGATGAGGTTCTGTCATCAATGCTTCAAGCTTTCTTCATAGATACGCCGGAAAGTAAAAAGCTATTAAGCGATTTTAATGCTCCTCTTGGTACATTTAGCTCAA
Source organism: Thalassolituus sp. UBA3500 (assembly GCF_002377545.1). Classification (NCBI taxonomy): domain Bacteria; kingdom Pseudomonadati; phylum Pseudomonadota; class Gammaproteobacteria; order Oceanospirillales; family Oceanospirillaceae; genus Thalassolituus; species Thalassolituus sp. UBA3500. The sequence goes on from NZ_DFQB01000001.1 coordinate 182,239, forward strand.
GAATTCTAGCTGCTTATGCAATGGGTCTAATTGAGCAGCAGGAGTACATTGAAGTTGAGGCTATTCGGAAAATTAGAAATTTGTTCGGTCACTCCTGGGATGGTATCGACTTTGATACTCCGAAAGTTAAAGGTCAAATTGACAAATTACCTTTTGAAGATCAAGAGCCGAGAGCGCGACTAAATCATACTGTAGCTAATTTAATGGGTGATTGGCTTTGGCGGGAGCGCCTTGTTTGCAATGAGCGAAGGGATTTTAAGGAGTGGTCCCATAAAGGCGGCTTCGGCAGAAAACTCCCTAACAATTAGCTGCACAGGAAAAATTACTCGCTGCGCTCGCAATTTTCCTGTGAACTAGGCGTTAGGTGCACGAGAGTATCGAGAAAAATTTGATGGATTTTATAATTGATCGAGTTGAAAACACCGGCATATATGACTCTGAGATATTTGAATTGTTGTCTGAAGTATTTGTTACAGGAGGCTTCACAAGTCTAGAAACTGCAAAATCCATATTTGAGCCATCTAAGGTAAAGAGTAGAGGCGTTCTATTTGTCTCAAAAGAAATAAACACCAATGAAATGGCGGGCATGGTTATAGTGGTTCCCTGGACTTCCAGTTTTTCAGTTAAGGCAAAAGAGAATGAATGTGAAATGCATTTATTGGGAGTTTCAAAAAAGTTCAGGGGTCATGGTTTAGGGCGTAGGTTAGTTGAAGAAGCCCTGAATTTTTCTAAAGGCAGCGATCTAAAAAAAATGATACTGTGGACGCAAAAGCCAATGAGAGAAGCTCAGAACTTATATGAGTCTCACGGTTTTACTCAATGCGGCGAAATGGCTAGAAACGGCATAGATTTTTTAGTTTATGAGAGAGAATGCACCTAACAATAGCAATCGAGAGGGACTTGATCTTACCCCGATAAAATGGACACCAAACTCAAACTGACGTGCCATTGATCATCTATTCGACCTGGTACTAAAAGAGCAGGATAAAGGAAAATATGTGCTTGAGGTGATAGAGGGTATTCTCAGAGGGTTTGCGGCGCTTATCCGGGCATCCATTGAAGCGGGTTTGCCTGCCATTAGTTTACCTGGCACCGGACGCTTTATGATTCGTGTGTTATATCCCCCTCATTGGTTCTGCCACATTGAGTATCACGAGCGTCTTGAAATATTTTTTGGCGCAGTCACCTGGTCTTTATATGCCTTTGGAGCCTGGTATCTCGGTGAGTTATTTCTCGGATCAGTAGGGTGGTGAAATTTTACTCAAACACGCCTATAAACGGCAGCACAGATAATCCAATAATCGCGGCAATGGCGATCAGAGTTAGAATAAAACTGGTCGGGCGTTCGTAAAAGCGTTGGCCGATAGTGGATATCGGGTGCTGCCGAACTTCCTCCAGCCAGTCTTCCTGAATTCTATCCAGAAGCGCGCGTGCTTCGGTGTAGTCGTCTTCGTTTTTCAGCCAGATGGCTGCCAGGGAAATACCCCAGCGGCCCTGACTCGTTTCGTAGTAGTCAACGTTGGCTTCATCAAGACGCTCACGAACAAAGTTCGCTTCTTCTTCGGTAACACCGTTGAGTTTAAAGAGCAGTTTCGCCACGACCTTTCCTTTGAATAAGGGTTGCAAGTGCAATCAGGGTGAATGCGAAACACAACAGTGGCAATACACCGATTTTCATATACAGGGTTTCGCCTGAGCGACGCTCTGCAACCGAGCTGAAGCTGGTGCGCTCACTGACCGGAATACGATCGGTGATTTCACCTTTATTATTGACCAGCGCTGAGATACCTGTGTTGGTAGAGCGCAGAATCCAGCGCCCGGTTTCAAGCGCACGCATCTGTGCAAGGGCCATATGTTGCTTAGGCCCTAACGAGTCACCAAACCAGGCATCGTTGCTGATGGTCACCAGCAGATCGGCATTTTTTGCGGTTTCGAGCACGAGGTCTGGGTATGCAATTTCGTAGCAGATATAGGGTGCGACTAAGGCCAGTTCGGTTGAGTCACCTTGATGTACGGTGACTTTCAGCAGGTCCTGATCGACTTCTCCGGCACGGAAACTGGACATCGGTAAATCAAAAAACGGAATGAGGCCGCGGATTGCGCTTTCAAGCGGAATATATTCGCCAAAAGGCACCAGTCGTTGCTTGTGGTAAACGCCTTCACCCTCACCAAAGGCGATGATGCTGTTGTGGTATTCGCCTTCTAATTCAGTACCACGTGGCCAGCGAAACGGAATACCGGTAATGACGGTGCTGTTGTGATCACGAAGTTCGTCGGCAAATAATTCCATGTAAGGTTGATAGCGCTGATAGAGCAGAGTGATCGCAGTTTCTGGCCACAGGATCAGATCATTACCCAGCAGTGGTCGGGTATCCGCCTGATAGCGATCGATGGTCGGGAAGATTTCTTCGTTCAGCCATTTACGGTTCTGCTCCACGTTTCCCTGAACCACGCCGACTGACATGGTACCTGTCGCGTGGGTCCAGTTAATCTGCTTTAGTGCATCACCCGCTGGCCAGAGTAATAGTGGCATTAAATACACCCAATTACGGGTCTGTACGACAATGACCAGCGAGGCTGCCGTGAGCGCCAGGATAAACGAAATAACGTAAGCGCCAGATACCGGGGCCCAGCCAGCCAGCCAGGTGAACAAGTGAGCGTCGCCAGCATACAACCACGGAAAGCCGGTTAAGAACCAGCTACGACACCATTCCTGTAGCAGCCAATAACTTGCGAAGCTGAATACGGCTAATGATTGTCCACTGAATTTTTGCCGTAGCAGAAACCAGAATGCAGGGATGAGCGCGAGGAAGCCTGCGAACAGAGCAACCGCTGGCACAGCAAGCCACGCGGGGGTACCGCCGTGATCGTGCATACTGACGTAAATCCAGGAGACGCCCAAACCAAACTGACCGAGGCCAAATAACCACGCGCGTTTAAAGGCGGCTTTGCCCGTGTCGCTTTTCTGCAGCGCGTAAAACAGAGCAGCAAGGCTGATAAGGCCCAAAGGCCAGAGGAAATGAGGAGCGAGGGCAAACGGAAAGAGCGCGCCTCCCACTAGGGCGATCCATGATGGTAGGGCGGCGCGTGTGAACATAATCGGGCTCAGTTAAGCTCAGTCGTCGGTATGAACTTCAAGCAGGTTAATCTGACGGCTGGTGCCGTTGATGACTCTGAATTTCATACCCTCAATGCGAATGCTTTCATTACATTCAGGCACCCGGCCGAAATGATGTGTGACGATGCCGCCAATGGTGTCAAAGTCCGCGTTAGGGAGCTTGGCATCCAGCGCTTCATTAAAGTCGCTGAGGGGTGTCAGCGCTTTCACTGTATAGATGCCCGGATCGACTTCTTTGATGTTATTTTCTTCGTCATCGAAATCGTGTTCGTCTTCGATATCGCCGACGATCTGTTCCAGAACGTCTTCAATCGTCACCAGACCTGCAACGCCACCGAACTCGTCGACGACGATGGCCATGTGGTTGCGGTTGGAGCGGAATTCGCGTAGCAGCACGTTAAGGCGTTTGCTCTCAGGAACAAAGATGGCAGGGCGCAGAATATCGCGCACGCGGAAATCATCAGCGCTGTCTTTGACGACCAATGGCAGCAGGTCTTTAGCGAGTAGAATACCGCTGACTTCGTTCGGGTTTTCGCTGATTACAGGAAAGCGCGAGTGTGCGGAATCGATAATACGTGGCAGGTACTCTTTCAGGCTTTCGTTTTCCTGAATAGAGGTCATCTGCGAGCGAGGGATCATGATGTCGCGTACTTGCATGTCGGAGACTTGCAGCGCGCCTTCAATAATAGTGAGCGTTTCGGTGTCGACGATGCTGCGTTCAGCCGCTTCTCGTACGATGTCTTTCAGATCCTGTCGGGTACGTGGTTCGTCCGTAAACAGGTCGCTTATCTTTTCCAGCCAACTTCGGGGTTGGCCCGATCGGTCTTCGCTCATGATGCCTCTTTGCTCCGGATCGGATACGTCAGACCGGAGGTAATTTCCTATGTGTAAACTGCTTACTCAGTATCCGCAGCGTATGGGTCGGGATAGCCGAGCGAGGCCAGCAGGTCGCGCTCCAGCGCTTCCATTTCTTCGGCCTCGTCGTCCTTTATATGGTCGTACCCCAGTAAATGCAAGCAACCGTGGATTACCATATGTGCCCAGTGGGCTTCGGTTGTCTTTTCCTGTTCTTTCGCTTCCTGCTCAACAACACCCACACAGATGATGAGGTCACCAAGCAATTCGAGTGGGATGCCCGGCGGCATTTCGAAAGGAAACGACAACACGTTGGTCGGCTTGTCTTTACCGCGATACTCACTGTTCAGCGCCTGACTTTCTTCGTCGTCGGTCAGGCGAATCGTCAGCTCGGGTTCTTCAAACTCAGTACGGCCCTGAAGTGCAGTGCTGGCCCACAAGGAGAGTTGCTCTTCGGAGGGTAAAGTGCCGAGGTGCTCGATACTTTCAGCAAGCTGAACATCTAACAACAGATTCATTCGTTGGAATCGTCATTGGGGGCACTTGCTTGTGCGGCGAGCGCATCGGCCTTAGCCTGCGCTTTCTCAGCAGCCCGGCGCGCGTCTTCTTTTTCATCATGCTTGTCGTAGGCATCAACGATACGTTGCACCAATGGGTGACGCACAACGTCGCGATTGCTGAAGCGGGTGATGCCAATGCCTTCGACACCATCAAGTACTTCAAGACCATGCTTCAGGCCAGAATAGACGCCGCGCGGCAGGTCAACCTGGGTGACGTCACCAGTAATGACGGCCTTTGAGCCAAAGCCAACACGGGTCAGGAACATCTTCATCTGTTCTTTGGTGGTGTTCTGGCTTTCATCAAGAATGACAAACGAATGACTCAGCGTACGCCCGCGCATGTAGGCCAGCGGAGCGATCTCAATCTGGTTGCGTTCGATCATCTTTGTCACTGCTTCGAAACCCAGCATCTCATAAAGAGCGTCATATAACGGGCGCAGGTATGGATCAATCTTCTGAGCCAGGTCACCGGGCAGGAAGCCGAGCTTCTCGCCTGCTTCGACCGCAGGGCGCACCAGCAGGATGCGTTTCACGTCGTCGCGCATCAGAGATTCAACGGCTGCTGCAACGGCGAGGAAGGTTTTACCGGTACCCGCTGGGCCAATGCCGAAGTTGATGTCGTATTTACGCACCTGAGCCAGGTATTCAAGCTGGTTATCCCCACGCGGTTTGATCACGGCGAGTGGTGTTTTGATAATGCCCTTGTCGGCATCATAGGTGCGCTTGCCACGCTGTGACGGACGGGCGCTGTCTTCTTGCAGAAACAGGTGAATCAGGTCGGGACTGATTTCAGTGCCTTTGCCGGTTTCTTTATAGAGACGTTGAATCAGGTCGGCTGCTCGTTTGGCCGGGCCGACTTTGCCTTCGATCTGAAAGCGGCTACCGCGATTAAATATGTCCAGCTCGTAATGATCAGCAATCTGTCTGATATGACCGTCCAGATTGCCGCACAGGTTGGCCAGGCGACTGGCGTCATCGGGCTCGAGAGTAAAACTCACGGCATGCTGTTTAGCGCTGGTTTCAGGGCTTGTGCTGCTTTGCTGCTCGTCGGACAAATTGACCTCGATATGATGATTGATCAGTATGCCTGCGAGGCATCAATGATGACGCCGCGCAGACTGTTCGGATAGGCATCTTCAATGCTGACGCGTACGAATTTCCCGATCATAGACTGATCGTCGCACTTAAAGTTGACCACCCGGTTGTTCTCGGTGCGGCCCTGAAGCTCGCCAGGGTCTTTCTTGGAGACACCCGTTACCAGAATGACTTCTTCGCGCCCGACCATACGGCGGCTGATCTGTTGTGCGTTCTGCACGATGCGATCCTGAAGGATCTTAAGGCGCTGCTTTTTCAGCGATTCTGGCGTGTCATCATCCAACTGTGCCGCAGGTGTACCCGGGCGGGCGCTGTAAACAAAGCTGAATGACGTATCGAAACCGATCTCGTCGATCAGCTTCATTGTGTCGAGGAAGTCTTCTTCCGTCTCACCCGGGAAGCCAATGATAAAGTCGGATGAAATTGAGATATCCGGGCGCAGTTCGCGCAGGCGGCGGATCTTATCGATGTAGAGATCAATTTCGTGGCCGCGCTTCATTGCCGCCAGAATGCGATTGGAGCCACTCTGAACCGGTAGGTGAATATGGCTGACCAGCTCAGGGACTTCGGCATAGACGTCGATCAGACTGTCAGTGAATTCGACCGGGTGGGACGTCGTAAAGCGGATGCGGTCGATGCCGTCGATTTCTGCGACCTGAGTAATCAGTTCTGCCAGATCGGCGTAGTCACCATCACCGGTGTCGCCCTGATAAGCGTTCACGTTCTGACCCAGCAGGTTGATCTCACGAACGCCCTGAGTCGCCAGAACTTCGCATTCTTTGAGGACGTCCGCTATAGGACGGCTGACTTCTTCGCCGCGCGTATAGGGTACAACGCAGAAAGTGCAGTATTTCGAGCAGCCTTCCATCACCGAAACGAATGCTGAGCTGCCTTCTGATTTCGGCGCTGGCAGATGGTCGAACTTCTCGATTTCCGGGAAGGTAACATCGACGACCTGAATCGAGTCACTGGCTTTGTTTACCATCTCTGGCAGGCGGTGCAATGTCTGCGGACCAAACACCATATCGACAAAAGGCGCGCGCTTCATGATGGCGTCGCCTTCCTGGGAGGCAACACAACCACCTACGCCGATTTTAAGGTCTGGGTTGGTGGTCTTCAGATTCTTCCAGCGCCCCAGCTCATGGAAAACCTTCTCCTGCGCCTTCTCGCGGATAGAGCAGGTATTCAGCAGAATGACGTCAGCCTCTTCAGGGTTGTCAGTGACCACCATCTTATGGCTTTCACCCAGCATATCGGCCATGCGCGATGAATCGTATTCGTTCATCTGGCAACCGTGGGTTTTGATGTAAAGCTTCTTCGCCTGTTCAGTCATACTGCTGTGTCTGGTCGTTCTAAAAAAGGGGCGACAGTATACAGCTTCTGCTCACTTATTCGCCAGTGCTGAGGCAGAGAAAGCCGGGTTGTAGCCCCCTTATTTCGTGGCCCAATTTCGTGGCTCAGCGTTGAATGACGCTTTCAATTTCTTCAGCCAGCTGGCGAGACTGCTCATCCATCGGCAGGTGGCGTATATCAGGGTATTTTAATGCGACCGCAATGTTGTAAAGCCAGCGTTCGATGCGTAGAACCAATGCTTCAGCGTTGTCTTTGTCTGCTTGTAGAATTTCATTACTCATCGCCAGAATAATCTGTGCATGATCGGCCGCAGTTTTTGCAGCCTCTCGTTGAGCTGCGATTTCTGCTTCGGCCCGTGGCGCTTTGTTGATCAGGTCTTCAGCGGATGCCAGGGCGGTGGTCGCTGTACCGAAGCTACGTGGAATAAGTCTTTCTGCACCGGCTTCACGCATGGCGGCAATCCGGTTTCTGATCTGCTGTAAATGGATGAAACCGATGGTTTGTACTTCAAGGTCGTGCATGTCCATCAGGAGTTGGCGTTGTGTCTGGCTGGTACTTGCGGGTTCTCCGGTGGTTTCCAGAGTGCGGATAATGCTATTGAGGTCTTCATTGACTGCGCGGTACTCACTTGGATAGTAGGTGTCCGCACGTATGCTGTTCAGTACCTCGAGGTGCGCCAGAGAGGGCGCCAGGGTTTCACGTGCGATCAAGGTGTGATCCTGCGCTTTTTCAAACGTCGCTACCGCTGTCAGTGCCAGCTCCCGGACGTCACTGTCTGCTTTACCTTTGTCTCGTGCCTGCTCAGCTTCGCTGAGATATTCATTGGCAGAGTCGGTCATGGATGGGGCAAAGCGATAGGTTTCCTGTGCTTTCGCCTGGCTTTGCAGTTGTTCTGCTTCTTTGATCAGGGTGGTCCCCGAGCGAACCGTAGAGACCGCTTCACGGCTGGCGCGATCTTTAATCAAATCAAGCCCTTGCGGAGTTGAGGCGCATCCAGCCAGAACTGTTGTGACAAGCAGAACACTGATGAGCGGATAGCGGGTCATGTGAAAACTCTCCTCTGAGCAGACCTTGAATACGGAATAATTGGACGCAGTTTATCATGGAGACGGGATCAGAATAGGGAATAGGCATGGAGTTCCCGACGTCCTGCTATGACCGCTTTGACGTCTCTCTGTGTGAACTGCCGCAGCTTTATACAATGTGGGGCTTGTGTCTGAGGTAAGCGGTTGCTATACATTCAGACAGGTGTTGCAGAAAAGGGGGGACACGGCTCGAATTGCCTGTTACAGGCCTAACCCGATTCAGGTGAATAAGGAGTTGACCTTATGAACGCAGAAATGCAACCGCTTTACTGGCGTATTCAGAATAATGATAACTCAGGCTTTGACGCGGTCAGTCTGCTGATGCCGGCCGGAGAGGGCGAACCCGCCACTCTCGTACCTACCGAAGTTAGTTTTTGTTCCCGACGCACTGGCACGCAGGCCGTGGATGTGCGCTGGACGGACGAAGACTCAGATCTATTCCTGCACCTGCTGGAGCGTGTGTCCGAAGATCATGCCGACGAGACTGATGAAGGCGTAGTGCTGGACATCAACGATGGTGTCGTTCAGGGGATTGTTCAGCTCGTTGCTCTGGCGCGCTTTAAAACGCCATGGCCGAGTGATGATCTGGTCGCTGGAGACGTTAATACGGTTCGTGAAGACATCGAAATCGGAGATCTGGTCGCCATTCATACTCACTACGGATGCCCAATGGCGATCGTGGTCGGGATGGATTCGATTGATCTGACGTGTATCTTGCTCGAAGACATCGAGGCAGAGGGTGTTTCAATCGTGCCGGAGCATAGTGTTTTTGTTATTAATCGGGACAGTGCTTTGCCTCCAGCCTTTGCTGAAAGCGATACAGGCGAAGACGCCGTTTTCCACTAACGGTATTGGTGTTATCAGATAACGGCGCGGGCTGCCTGCTTATTCGGCAGCGGCTTCAGCGCTGTTACGAATACGGCGGCGTTCGAGAGCTATATTGCCAATCAGGTCGTAATAATCAGTGCTGGCAGTCGCTTTAGTAGCTCGTCCCATGGACTCGTTCGCTGCGGTGGAGCGTGCTGTCGTCTGCTTTTCTGCATCAATCAGTGCTGTAGCCATCTTACTCTCCTGAATATCAGTCGCGTTTCTCTATTGCCCCCCAGCAGATGCTGAGTAGCATGTCATCGGTCACTTCCGTAGGTACGGCACACGGCGCGTTACGGTCAGTACGCAACAGCGTAGAAATCCCACCGTACACGAACACCCCAAGTACATCGTCGGGGATATCTTTAATGATTCCTTCTTCCCTGCCGCGCGCGAACAGAGGATCAATCTTCTCTTTCAGGCGACGCTTTCCTTGTTCCTGGAGCTCTCCGCGTATCGCAGGGGCAACGCTTAACTGATCAAGGAGCAGGGCGTCTCGGGGAACTTCACGCATGTAGTGATAAAGATTGAGCCACACCGTGTTCAATTGTTCCCGTACGCTTGCGTTTTCATCCACATCCTTCAGACAGGCGTCTGAAAAACGCTCCATCAGGGTCAGATAAACATCTTCTATCAGCGCTTCTTTGGTTTCGAAGTAGCGGTAGATAGTTCCCGCACCACAGCAGGCTTCTTTGGCAACCATAGAAATGGGCGTTGCCTGAAGGCCGTTTTCTGCAATCAGATCGCAGGTGGCGGTGATGATAAGTTCGCGTTTATCCATTTTCTTCATAAATCGGAATGAACGTTCATTCTGATACTCCCGAGCAAATTACTCAAGTATTGATTGTTGCTTGTATGCATCAGTCTGTTGCGGATGCGTGTGGGCTGTTTTGACCTGTGGCCGAATGGCTGGCTTTACGGGCAAGTAGCAAAAATATCAGAGCGATTGAGGCTGTCAGGAGCGACACCTCCATCATAGGGACTGGCGTATGGTCGTGGAGCTTTCCCCAGAGGAGCCCCGCGAGGGCGCCGCCGCTGAACTGGATGACGCCCATCAATGCGGTGGCCGAGCCTGCAACGTCGCGGAAGTACTGCATGACTGTGCCCATGGTATTCGCTGTGATCAGCCCGAGAGAACCGACGTAGATCATCAGCAACGGCAAAGCCAATGGCAGCTCGAAGTGAGGCGACAGGGCCAGCAGCAGCAGTGCCAGGGCTGAAACAAACTGGAGTACGATACCTGCGGCCAACAGTCGTTGCGGAGACCAGAAACGCAGCCAGAATATGTTAAGTCGGTTCATTAGCATGATGACAACGACATTTGCACCGAATAACCAAGGGAATGTCTGTTCGCTTTGCCCGAAGTGCTCAAGGTAGAGGTACGGAGAAGCGGTAATAAATACGAACATGCCACTGTATGCACTTGCCAGCATCAGAATGTAGCGGCGAGCGACGCGATGTCTGATGACGGTCGCGTAACCTGCCCATGGCGAACGTTTTACACGACGATGAGGCGGGTGGCTCTCCGGCAACTGCCATACCAGAATAGCAATCAGGATGGCGGCATACGCACTGAGAATGCCAAAAATACTTCGCCAGCCGCTGAAGCTCAGTACCAGAGAGCCTAAGAGAGGCGCAGCAAGCGGGGCGGCCATCATGATCATAGCCACCATAGACAATACTTTTGCGATGTCGGTGCCATCAAAGTTGTCACGCACTATCGCGGTCGAATTCACAACGGCCAGCCCACCACCGATGGCCTGCAGGCCTCGCAGAAGCAACAGTCCGTCGAGAGAACTTACATAGGTGAGAGCAATACTGGCGATACCAAACAGAATTAACCCGAGAAAGATAACCGGGCGCCGCCCAACGCGGTCAGACAGAGGGCCACCGGTAATCTGGCCGAGTGCAAACCCCAGCAGGAAAGTGCTGACAGAGAGTTCGACGTGGTGAATATCGCTGCTTAAAGAACCGGCCATGGCTGCCATGGCTGGCAGGTACATATCAATGGAGAGCGGGCCGATAGCGGTCAACATCGCCAGTAGTAAGGGCAGAGGGAGTCGCAAAGCTGGAGTCGTCATAAATCACCGGGCAGTTTACAGACTCTAGTCTAGTTGTTTCGCTGGTGAAATAAGAGGGTGTGTATTTGAATTGATTGTTCCAAATAATACAACCTCAAGGGAGAGCCCCTGAGGCTGCTTATGAAGCTGGGCTAATCGACAGGTAATCAGACGTTGAAACGGAAGTGGATGACGTCTCCGTCTTTCACTATGTATTCTTTACCTTCTAAGCGCCATTTACCGGCTTCTTTCGCACCGTTCTCGCCGTTGTACTCAATGAAGTCGTCGTAGCCAACGACTTCAGCGCGAATAAAGCCGCGTTCAAAATCCGTGTGAATTGCGGCAGCGGCACGTGGAGCGGTAGAACCTACTTTGATGGTCCAGGCACGTACTTCTTTCACGCCCGCAGTAAAGTAGGTTTGCAGGCCAAGAAGCTCATAGCCTGCACGGATAACCCGGTCAAGACCGGGTTCTTCCATGCCCATCATCTCTAGGAAGTCGGCTTTCTCGTCGTCTTCCAGCTCAGAAATTTCAGCTTCGATTTTGTTGCAGACGACGACAACAGAAGCGCCTTCAGAGGCAGCGACTTCACGTACCGTGTCCAGATAAGGGTTATCTTCAAAGCCTTCTTCTGAGACGTTGGCAATGTACATGGTGGGTTTAGTGGTCAACAGATGGAATTGGCGTGCGACACGCTTTTCGTCGTCGTCCATGTCCAGCATGCGTGCGGTTTTGCCTTCCTCAAAATGAGGAATCAGTTTCTCAAGCAGGGCTTTCTGAGCGATGGCGTTTTTGTCGCCGCCTTTTGCCGTGCGGGTAACTCGTTGCAGCTGCTTCTCGCATGAGTCGAGGTCAGCCAGCACCAGCTCGGTATTGATGATATCGATATCGGCTGCAGGGTCGACGTGGTTCGCAACGTGAATAACGTTGTCATCTTCGAAGCAGCGCACAACGTGAGCGATGGCATCAGTTTCGCGGATGTTGGCCAAAAACTGGTTCCCCAGACCTTCACCTTTGGAAGCACCAGCAACCAGGCCTGCGATATCAACGAATTCCATAGCCGTTGGAATGACTTTCTCAGGACTTACGATGGCTGCCAGAGCGTCAAGGCGAGGATCAGGCATGTTGACCATGCCAGTGTTCGGCTCGATGGTACAGAAAGGGAAGTTCTCTGCCGCGATGCCTGATTTAGTCAGAGCGTTGAAGAGTGTTGATTTACCGACGTTGGGCAAACCAACGATTCCGCATTTAAAGCCCATTTCTGTATCCCGATCGTATGTTTGGTTGGTGTGACTGTCTTAATCTGGCGGGTATTTTACCCTTTAAAACTATGAAGTCGATTCATAGCTTTTGGCAGGTCGCCAGCAATGGCATCTGGCAGAACACGCAGAGCCTCATCAATGACGTTATCAATGGCTTGTTGCTCTGCTTTGCTGGCGCGCCCGAGCACATGTCCTGTAACCAGGTTCTTATCGCCCGGGTGGCCAATGCCGACTCTGAGGCGGTGGAAGTCCTTCTGGTTACTCATGCGAGCGATGATGTCCCGAAGACCATTCTGTCCTCCGTGGCCGCCGCCGGTTTTGAACTTAGCAACGCCTGGGGGCATATCCAGTTCATCATGGACGACCAGAATCTCACTGGTTTTGATTTTGTAGAAATTCGCTAAGGCGGCTACCGCCTGACCACTGCGGTTCATAAAGGTCGTTGGCATCAACAGGTAACATTCCTGGCCACCAATGCGTCCTTTACCTGAGAGTCCGAAGAATTTTTTATCTGGCGAGAGGCTGATGCCTTCCTGTCGGGCAAAACGTTCGACTAACCAGAAGCCAGCATTGTGGCGGGTATGTTCATATTCGGCGCCGGGGTTGCCAAGGCCTACGATTAAGCGAATTGGATCAGCCATACAATGTCCATTCGATATCAGTGTGATAAATAGCAGACAATAAAAAAGCGGGGACAAGCCCCGCTTTTCTCTGAGCGCAACGATTACTCGTCGCCGCCTTCAGCTTCAGCGTCTTCAGCTTCGTCTTCTTTCGTGCCTTTAGGCTCGATAACAGAAACAACTGAAGTATCGTGTTCTTCACCGTGTGACAGTGCCAGAGACTCAACGCCTTTAGGCAGTTTCAGGTCAGACAGGTGGATTACACCGCCAACTTCAACGTCAGCCATGTCGATTTCGATGTACTCTGGCAGGTCGCCAGCGGCACATACGATTTCAAGGGTGTTCATCTGGTGCATGATCTTGCCGCCGCCGAGCTTAACGCCTTTACAGGTGTCTTCGTTCAGGAAGTGCAGTGGAACGGTAGTGGTGATCTTAGAAGACTTGCTTACGCGCTGGAAGTCAGCGTGCCAGATCAGGTTCTTCGCAGGGTGACGCTGCAGATCCTTCAGGATTACAGTTTCGTCTTTTCCATCAACAGACAGAGTGATCATTGAGCTGTAGAAAGCTTCTGATTCCAGAGCTTTGTTCAGTTCATTCGCCTTCAGAGTGATAGGCGTAGGCTTACGGTCGTTACCACCGGCTTTACCGCCGTAGATGATTGCTGGAACGCCGTTCTCGCGACGCAGGCGGCGGCTCGCACCTTTCCCCGCATCTTCGCGAGCTTCAGCAGACAAAGTGAAGTCTGACATAGTTATTTCCTCATTTCAGGATGTAAAAACCGCCGGAGTTTGCGACCAACGCCGGCGGTCGTTATAGCAACACCTTATGGTATCGCCGGTAATCAGCCCGTTGTTCTTAAGCGCGTGGCTTAACGGAACATCGCGCTGATGGATTCTTCGTTGTTTACGCGACGGATCGACTCGGCCAGCAGACCAGCAATGGTCAGTTGGCGGATCGTACCGGTTGCACGTGCGGCTTCAGACAGAGGGATAGTGTCAGTCACTACCAGCTCGTCGAGCTCTGCACTGGCAAGGCGCTCAATCGCGGGCCCGGATAGTACAGGATGCGTACAGTAGGCGACAACCTTTTTCGCACCAAATTCTTTCAATGCTTTCGCTGCCTGACACAGAGTGCCAGCGGTATCGACCATGTCATCGACCAGAACACAGGTGCGATCTTTCACATCACCGATAATGTGCATGACCTCAGATACGTTCGCTTTTGGGCGACGCTTATCGATAATTGCGAGGTCTACGTTAAGCTGCTTGGCAATCGCTCGTGCACGAACAACACCACCGATGTCTGGTGATACAACGATCAGATCTTCGAAGTTCTGGCGTTCCATGTCGTCGAGCAGAATAGGGGAGCCATAAACGTTATCTACGGGGATATCGAAGAAGCCCTGAATCTGGTCAGCGTGAAGGTCGACAGTCAGAACACGGTCAATACCAGAGCCTGACATCATGTCTGCAACAGCACGCGCAGAAATAGGTACACGAGCACTACGTGGACGACGATCCTGGCGAGCGTAACCAAAATACGGAACAACAGCTGTAATACGGCTCGCAGATGCGCGACGCAGACCATCGGCCATCAGCAGCATTTCCATCAGGTTGTCATTGGTCGGTGCGCAGGTAGGCTGCAGAATAAAAACGTCTTTACCGCGAACGTTTTCATTAATTTCGACGGTTATCTCACCATCACTGAATTTGCCCACGGTGGCTTCGCCAAGGGAAAGATCGAGACGCTCAACGACGAGCTTAGCCAGTTCCGGATTTGCATTACCGGTAAATACCATCAACTTAGACACAGTCGTCCCCTTGATGCAGTGATTTCAAAGATGGAGGAGATAGAATTGGCTGAGGTGGCAGGACTCGAACCTGCGAATGACGGGATCAAAACCCGTTGCCTTACC
>NZ_DFQB01000001.1:197335-270696 GCF_002377545.1 Thalassolituus sp. UBA3500
CCTTACCACTTGGCGACACCCCAGCATTTAAGACGGTCTGAATAATACCTTATGCGTCGTTGAAAGGTTAGTTCCTTTCGCAACAAAGGCCACATACTCAGCCGGTAACTGGTCAGAAACCTGTTTGGCTTCTGTCTCAGAACCGAAGCTTGAAAATATGCAAGCTCCAGTGCCCGTCATCTTAGCAAAGGAAAATTTATTTAGCAAATTCAATGCTTTACCTATTTCTGGGTAGAGCATTGTGACAACTTGCTGGCAGTCATTTCTGCCCCCTTGCCTCAACGCGGTGCGAATATTAATGACCTCTGTATCCCGGGTCAAGCCCTCATGTGTGAAAATTTTACCTGTATCGACATGCACTTGTGGGCAGACCACCAGAAACCAGGGCTCATCCAGCTCTGGTACGGGGGTAAGTACCTCGCCAACACCTTCGGCAAAAGCGGCTTCTCCGCGTATAAACACGGGCACATCGGCGCCCAGAGCGAGCCCCATATCTGCGAGTTCATCCAGATTCAGGTTAAGCTTCCAGAGATGGTTGAGTGCTAGCAGTGTGGTCGCTGCGTCGGAACTGCCACCGCCGAGGCCACCTCCCATGGGTAATACTTTTTTAAGTTGAATATCAGCGCCGGGCGTTTTTCCGGTTGCGTAAGCTTGCAGCAGTCTTGCTGCTTTGATGATCAGGTTGTCTTCGAAAGGAACGTCGTCGATCGCTGGGCTGAGAGTTAACTCGCTATCGTTGCGAACCCGGAACGATAGCTCATCGCCATAATCCAGAAATTGAAACAGCGTCTGAAGATTGTGGTAACCGTCTGCCCGGCGTCCGGTGATATGCAGAAACAGGTTGAGCTTGGCAGGGGCGGGCAGTGTGAGCCAGTTGTCAGTCATGAAGTGTCCACTCACGGATCGAGAAGGTAAAACGGAAGTCATGGCCACTCACTTTAACCAGCCCCGGCAGCCAGTAGCCATTCTGATTTGAATAGCGCTTGTATGTAATGGTCCAGCCGTATTGCTCCATGCGTGAAAGAAGCCCGCTTTCGTCGTACTCAGTGTCAGCGTTGCCGTTCGGGCTGGCCTGTCCTTTTACCCAGTAGCGGATATCTGATACTGGGAAATTCCAGCCCAGGTAGAGCAGCATCAGTTCTTCTGGGGATTCTGCAAAGCGCGGCTCGTCCCAGCCGGGAAGCGTGAGTGCAGCAGAGTCCTTGTCCCCGCTGAGCCTTGTCGCGCCCTGACCAAGCGGCCCGGCGATATAGAGATCAAATTCGCGCTGGTTCTGTTTCCAGTCCATGTAGCCGGTAGCACTGTCATCCGGTGTAATGACCGACATTTTGCCACGGACCTGCCAGTGCTGAACGTCATTCAGGCTGTCCTGCAGAGCGTCGCTGCCACCCTGAGGAAGAAATGACGCACAGCCTGACATCAGCAGAGCTGTGGCTGCAATGAGCAGCCGGGAGATAAAACGAGGCATGTTATAAGTCCGACGGGTCTACACCAAGGCGTTCTAAGGTCTCATTAATGACCTCGCTCTTGGGTTCGAGTTCAAGGCCCTGGGACCAGATGTCGTATGCTGACTCTTTATCACCTGTGGTCCAGTGCCACTCACCCAGATGGGCTGCGATTTCATGATCGTTCATGCGGTTCCAGGCATCGAGCAGCAGGGGGCCTGCCTCATTCAGTTTGCCCTGACGGAAATAGAGCCATCCCAGGCTATCAATGATGGCCGGGTTGTCGGGCTGGAGCGCAATGGCACGTTCAATCAGAGGTTCGGCCTCATCAAAACGGTCGGTTTTATTGGCCAGACTGTAGCCCAATGCATTGAGTGCCTCAGCATGCTCTGGGTTCTTATCAATGATGTAGCGCAGATCACTCTCGAGCAGAGCCATGTTCCCAAGACGTTCGGCCAGCATAGCGCGGGTATAACGCAGGTTGGTGTCTTCGGGTTCGGCCTCCAGGGCAATGGATACGCTCTCGAAGGCCTCCTGCTGGCGTCCGGCCTTGATTAATATGTCGGTCTCGAGACGGCGCAGCTGTCCTGCGTACTGAGGGAATTCAGCGCTGCGCTCCTGCAGGTAACTGGTCGCTGCATCTGTGCCTTGCTCTTGATTGAGCAGTTGCGCCGCGGCAAGTTGCGCAGGCAGAAACTCGCGACTGTCGCCGATCTGGCGGTAGTAACTGATCGCCAGATCGGGATCATTTTCACTGGCGGCGATGCGCCCCAGGTAGTAACTGGCTTCTGATTGCTTGTCGCCGCTGTTCAGCAGTGTGCGCAGCAGCGGTTTGGCTTCGCTGTAATTTTCGAGCTCTTCTTCGAGAAGCGCCAGCGACAGAATGATCTGGTCATCATTGGGGTATTGACGGTTTATGGCAGCGAAGGCATTCCGGGCTTCCCGCACATCTCCCAGTTGCAGGAGCATGCGCGCACGCAGCACGGCGATCTGTTTGTTGTCCGGGTGATCATCCAGCAGCTTATCCAACCAGTCGATAGCTTCATCGACGCGTTGGTTACGAGCAAGAATGCGTGCCTTCTGCACGGCTGCAGGAAGTAACCCTGGCTCAAGTTTCAGGGCCTGATCAATACGCTGGATGGCGGCATCATCCTGACCAAGAGATTGCAGTAGAAGGGCTTGCCCGTACACCAGGTTGCCGCTTTCCGGGTAGGTTTGTGACAGAGCTTCGAGGTCACTGAGCTGATCGCCGCGGACTGTTTCATCGTTAGGCAGCAGGGCGGCTGCGTAGAAATCAAATTGCGCCACGCCCGTCATATCGTAGAAACGGGTGTACAGCTCAAGGCTTTGATCAAACGCCTTACGGCCAAGTGAGACCTGAGCCGCGGCTTGTACTGCACCGGGATCATCTGGTTCGACCTCGAGCCAGATTTCAGAAGCTTCAGCGGCAAACCCTGCAGCACCAATGTACTGAGCAATACGCAGAGCCCGTTCCGCGACGTTAGGGTCGCGGGTTTTACGGGCCTGATCAAGGTAATGAAAGAGTGCAACGTCGTAGCGTTGGCGCTGCCCTGCCATTTCGGCAACCAGCAATGAATACATGGTATTTGCCGGTATGGCTTTGTACTCGACAATTTTTTCCGGAGGCGCAGGAGTGGTCTCCCCGGAAGGCTTTGAATTCAGAGAGGCGCAGGCCGCGGTAACAGCGGTCAGGCCCAGTGTGAGGAGCGTCCGTCCGACGCGCCAGAACTGTTCAGCGTTGGCCATGGTGTGGTTTATCAGCAGATCCGGTATGCAACTATGTCGTTATTTAGGGTTACTTGGACAGGTAAGTCAAAGATTTAGCGGGAAAATTCCCGTATGGCTGTTTATAATCGCGGCTTTTAGGCGAGGAACTCTGGCGGCAGAATGAGTATCTGGGCATTGGGCATTAACCATAAAACCGCTCCTGTAGCTGTTCGCGAACGCGTGGCGTTCGATCCTGCCGGTATGCCTGATGTGTTGAAAAACCTTCGTGCCCTGGACTGTGTCTCCGAAGTCGTTGTTCTATCGACCTGTAACCGCACCGAAATATATTGCACCGCTGACGATCGTTGCCCTGACCTGATTGGCCATTGGCTGGAACAGAATCAGGAAATCGGCCGCAATGATCTTGAAGCTTCTCTCTATTCTCTTGAGAACGACGACGCTGTATCTCACACCATGCGTGTTGCCAGTGGCCTGGACTCGTTGGTACTCGGCGAACCTCAGATTCTCGGCCAGATGAAGTCGGCGTTTGCAGTGGCTCAGGAGGCGGGTACAGTCGGCTCTGAACTTGGCCGGCTGTTCCGTCAGACGTTCTCGATTGCTAAGCGTGTCCGTACGGATACGGCCATCGGACAGAACCCTGTCTCCGTTGCGTTTGCTGCCGTGCGTATGGCCCAGCACATCTTTGCTGATATGAAAAACAGCCGCGCGCTATTAATTGGTGCGGGCGAAACTATCGAACTGGTTGCCCGACATCTGCGTCAGGCGGGTGTTGAGCACCTGACACTGGCAAACCGTACGCTGGCGCGTGCACAGACGCTGGCGCAGGAATTTCACGCAGAGGCGGTGTTGCTGGAAGATATCCCGGTGGTTCTGCCCGATGCTGATATCGTGATTTCATCGACGGCCAGCCCCCTGCCAATCCTTGGCAAAGGGATGGTTGAGAAGGCGCTGAAGAAGCGTCGTCACAAGCCTATGTTTATGGTCGATATTGCAGTGCCGCGCGATATTGAAGCGGAAGTGGGCGAGCTTTCTGACGTATACCTCTACAGCGTTGACGATCTCAGGGATATCATTGAAGAGAACGTCCGCTCACGTGAAGATGCCGCGCAGCAGGCTGAAGAGCTGATCGAAGCTGGCGTTGAACACTACATGCGTGAGCTGAAAGCGCTGGATGCGGTCAGTACATTGACAGACGTGCGCAGTTACGTTGAAACACTGCGAGACGAGCAGCTTGAGAAAGCACTGAAACAGATTCAGAACGGGGGAGACCCCGAAAAAGTTCTGCGCACTTTTGCCCACACGTTCGGCAATAAAATGCTACATAAACCCATGACGGCGCTGCGCCGTGCTGGCGCCGAAGGGCGTCGTGAAGTCCTCGACTGGAGTCGGGAACTGTTCGACCTGGATAACTCAAACGAATGAAACCTTCGATACTGCAAAAACTGGAAAGCCTCAGAGACCGCTATGAAGAGGTTGGACATCTGCTGTCTGACCCGGATGTTATTGGCGATCAGGATAAATTCCGTAATCTTTCTAAGGAATATGCAGAGCTGGAAGAAGTCGCTAAAGCTTACTCAGATTATGAGCAGGCTGTATCAGATCAGGAAGAAGCGGAAGTGCTGGCCAGTGATGACGACCCGGATATGCGCGCCATGGGGCAGGAAGAGCTTGAATCGGCGAAGGTCGCCATTGCTGATCTGGAATCCAGAATCGAAATTCTGTTGCTGCCAAAAGACCCGGACGACAGCCGCAATGTGATTGTCGAAATCCGCGCGGGTACCGGCGGTGATGAGGCCGCCATTTTCTCTGGTGATCTCTATCGTATGTACACCCGCTTTGCTGAAACACAGGGCTGGCGTACCGAAATGATGAGCGCTAACGAGGGTGAACACGGTGGTTTTAAAGAAGTCATCGTGCGTATCAGCGGTACCGATGTGTATTCGCGCCTTAAATTTGAATCCGGTGCGCACCGGGTCCAGCGAGTGCCTGAAACAGAAAGCCAGGGACGTATTCATACGTCGGCCTGTACCGTGGCTGTGATGCCTGAAGTTGAAAGCGAAGACGAAGTCGACATCAATAAGAACGACCTGCGGATTGATACTTTCCGCGCATCCGGTGCCGGTGGTCAGCACGTCAACAAAACCGATTCGGCTATCCGTATTACACACATTCCGACGGGCGTCGTCGTTGAATGTCAGGATGAGCGCTCGCAGCACAAGAACAAGGCTAAGGCCATGGCAATGCTGGCCACTCGTCTGCGTGATGCTCAGCGCGTTGCTGCGCAGGCTGAGCAGGCCGCGACGCGCAAATCACTGGTCGGTTCAGGCGATCGCTCAGAGCGTATCCGCACCTACAACTATCCGCAGGGCCGGGTGACCGATCACCGCATTAACCTGACGCTCTACAAACTGGATGAAATCGTTCAAGGCGAACTGTCGCCCGTGATTGAACCTTTGATTCATGAGCATCAGGCCAATCTGCTCGCTGAAATGGCTGGGCAGTGAAGACAGTTGGCGACTGGCTGGCGTTGGCACAAACGTCATTGAGCGATAGTGATTCTCCTCGTGCGGATGCTGAACTTCTGCTGATGCATGTGTTGGATGTGAATCGCGCCTGGCTTTACACCTGGCCAGAAAAGACGCTGACAGAATCTCAGCAAGATTCACTGGACGCATTACTGGCTCGGCGTATTGAGGGACACCCGATAGCGCACCTGACGGGTGTCAGAGAGTTCTGGTCACTACCGCTCAGAGTTGCGCCTTCGACACTCATTCCAAGGCCGGATACTGAAACTCTGATTGAATGGGTACTGGATCTGGATTTGCCAAAGAGCGCCCGCGTCATTGATCTTGGCACTGGCACGGGCGCGATTGCGCTGGCCATGAAAAGCGAATACCCCTCATGGACAGTAGAAGCTGTTGAGTTTGATGCTGATGCGTGCGCGTTAGCGAACCTTAATGCCTCGCGTCTTGAACTTGATATCCATGTGATTCACGGCAGCTGGTTCGAGCACGTGGCTGGGCGTTTCGACCTGATTGTTTCCAACCCCCCGTATATCGACCCTGAAGACAGTCACCTTTCTGAAGGCGACGTACGCTTTGAACCCGCTTCGGCGCTCGTAGCTGCTCAATCAGGTCTGGCTGACCTGTTTCATATCATTGATCAGGCGCCTGATTACCTGAAACCCGGTGGCTGGCTGTTGCTGGAACATGGGTACGATCAGGCGGATGACGTATGTGACTACTTACGTCAGAAAGGTTTTGATAACGTTCAGAATCGCTGTGATCTGGGCGGCAACCCTCGCATTAGTGGCGGTCAACTGCCGGGAGCCTCTGAATGAACGACCATCAGCTACTGCGTTACAGCCGTCATATACTGCTTCCAGAGATTGATATTGAAGGGCAGGAGGCAATCGCCAGAGCAACGGTTGTTGTGATTGGACTGGGTGGGCTTGGATCGCCGGTGGCGCTTTATCTGGCTGCATCCGGAGTCGGGCACTTGATTCTGGTAGATGACGATCAGGTTGAAATATCGAACCTGCAGCGGCAAGTGATCCATGACACTGAGTCCGTCGGCTTGAGTAAGGTGCAGTCGGCGGCGCAGCGCTGTCAGGCTGTGAACCCTGATGTGAAGGTGTCGACTCATGTACAGCGTGCCGACTATGACTGGTTGCACAAGCAAGCCTGGTTCAATACCGGGTCTGAAGATCAGGGCTTGACCCTTATTGTCGACTGTTCCGATAACGCTGCCGTACGTTACGCAATTAATGATGTGTGTGTGCAAAAGCGCATCCCTTGGG
This sequence comes from Thalassolituus sp. UBA3500, assembly GCF_002377545.1. Lineage (NCBI taxonomy): Bacteria > Pseudomonadati > Pseudomonadota > Gammaproteobacteria > Oceanospirillales > Oceanospirillaceae > Thalassolituus > Thalassolituus sp. UBA3500. Next base: position 204,329 of record NZ_DFQB01000001.1, read on the forward strand.
TGTCCGGTGCTGCCGTTGCTTTGAATGGGCAGGTGGCTGTGTTTGATCCGAGCCAGCAGGATGCTCCCTGTTATCGATGTCTCTATCCATCCTTGAAAGATGACGCTCTGACCTGCTCAGAAAATGGCATCTTATCGCCTGTCGTTGGGGTTATAGGTACGATGCAGGTGGTTGAAGTGCTGCGCCTGATCGCTGGGTTTGGCACGCCACAACATGGTTACCTTCGTACCTACGATGCGAGTACAGCAGACTGGCAGCGTTGGAAGGTGCCTGCCAGGCAGAGCTGCTCCTGCCAGAGCGGTTCACGGTAGTTCTCTCTGTTTTTACTGAAATCCTGATGCCGCTTATCAGACCCTCTTCTTATACTTTATTACTATATGGTTATTTTAGAAAATAGGAGTACTCTAAGAAAATAACTATTCTCCGGAGGGACTCTCATGGCACGTGTAGTAATTCTTGGCGCAGGCACCGGCGGTATGGCTGGTTCTTATGAAATTCGTGAGTTGTTGTCTAAAGAACATCAGGTCACAGTGATCAATGAGCGGGAAGATTTCTGGTTTGTCCCTTCTAATCCATGGATTGCTGTTGGTTGGCGTAAGCGCCCGGATACCAGCTTCCCCATCCGTCCTCATCTGGAAAAGAAGGGGATCGAATTCATTGCCCAGGCGGTGACGGCAATCGACCCGGATAAAAACCAGCTGACCCTCGCCGATGGATCAACCGAAGCCTACGATTATCTCGTCATCGCTACCGGCCCCAAGCTGAACTTCGCTGCGGTCGAAGGTGCCGGCCCGCATGGGGGATTCACACAGTCGATCTGTGCGCTCGATCATGCCGAAACCTGCCTTGCTGATGTTGATAAGTTATCGGATGACCCGGGCCATGTGATTGTCGGCGCAATGCCCGGGGCTTCGTGCTTTGGCCCTGCGTATGAGTACGCTTTTATCCTCGATAAGGAACTCCGCAACCGTAAAGTGCGCGATAAAATTCCTATGACCTACGTCACCAGCGAGCCTTATATCGGTCATCTGGGCCTTGGTGGGGTGGGGGATTCGAAATCCATGCTCGAAAGTGAATTACGCAATCGCCATATTAAATGGATCACCAATGCTAAGGTCACTAAGGTCGGCGATGGCGTTATGTACGTTGAAGAATTAAACGACGACGGCTCGCTGAAAAAAGAACATGAGCTGCCATTTAATCACTCCATGATGCTACCGTCGTTCGCGGGTGTTGATCCTGTCGCCGCTGTTGAAGGGCTTTGCAATCCGAAGGGTTTTGTACTGATCGATGAGCATCAGCGCAATCCGAAATGGCGCAATATTTATTCGGCGGGTGTGTGTGTGGCTATCCCTCCGGTAGAAGAGACTCCGGTGCCGACCGGCACGCCAAAAACAGGTTATATGATCGAATCCATGATGACGGCGATTGCGCATAATCTGAAAGCCGACATCGAAGGCGGTGTTGCCGATGCTAAAGGCACGTGGAGTGCGATCTGTCTGGCCGATATGGGTGATACCGGTGCGGCCTTTGTAGCGATTCCTCAGATTCCACCGCGTAATGTTACCTGGTTCAAAAAAGGTAAGTGGGTGCACCTCGCTAAAGTCGCGTTTGAAAAGTACTTTATGCACAAAATGAAAACGGGTTCGTCTGAACCTGTGTTCGAGAAGTACACACTGAAGGCGCTGGGTATTAATCGCTTGAAAGATTAGCGCTGATACGACTTTCTGATGAAATAAAAAAGTCCGGTAGACAACACAGTTGCCACCGGGCTTTTTTAGTTTCTTTAGTGATTCTGGCTTTAAGTGTTCGGGAACTCAGAGACCGAGTTCACGCGCGATGTCAGACCAGCTCACCAGTTTAAAATTCTGGTACTGTGCAGGCATGACATTACGACCGTCCTGAACTACAAGTAAACCCTCAGGATAGGCGCTGCCGAGTGCCGTCGAGGTCACGTCGAGCCCGTCAGTTTCAGATGCGCCATCGATGCCCGCTTTTGAGTTCATGCCGATGTTAAACCGGCCAACATAGGTGTAGGGCGCTTCGCTCGAGTAGAGCACGTAGCTGTCATCGCCCTGACTACTGACCACCAAATAACTTGTTTTATCACCGTGATAAATCGACATGCCTTCGACATCGGCAACGAGGTTGTCATCGACTTCGATGATCAAGTCTGGCTCAGGAGCATTATCTTCAGTGATGGAGGTCAGCCAGACACCCGCAGCTTCTTCGCCGACAAAAAGCCGATTATTTTTATCGTCTGCAACACAGCCTTCTGGTTGAGAAGGAAGTGCGAACTCCCTTACGAGTTCTGCGGTCCACGTATTTTTTTCAGAAATAACTTTATACTGCTCGTAGCGGCCGTCCTGATCATTGATAAATACGTAAGTGCCCTGATTTGTCTGAGCCATACACAGGCCATAGACATCATCCAGTTGCGTCGCAACATCATTTACCCATGAGACATATCCTGAATTTTGATCAATAGCAAACAGGCTGATGGCTTTCAGGTCCCGGTGACTGGCTGCCGCGATATCCACAACACGTCCGGCAAGTTCCAGATTGTAGCGGACGTCGATATTATTAAGTCGGCCATTATCCAGTCGCTGCATTAATTGGCCAGACAGGTCGTAAATATCCAGACCGTATTGCTTATCCGTACCGATGATCAGGCTTGCCTCAGCGCTGTTGCTGTTGACCCAGATAGCGGGATCATCGGCAGCATCGCCTGCAGAAATAACAGGTGATGTTTCAGCGGTTGGAGTAACCGTAACAGGCGCTTCGACATTAATAGGTGAGAGACCGGAGACCGGAAGCGTGCCTTGATAAAGCTCACCGGAGGCATCATCGAAAGCTGAGAAATGCACGTCATCTCCCCAAGCCCAGGCACGGAAGGTTTCTATTTCGAAACCGTCGTTCAGTACCCAGTGCTGTGATTCGACAGCGTGCGGTGTAGTGCTGCTGTCTGGCCCGACTGTGTAGCTGCTGATATAACGGTCGCCAGTGCTGGCCACAATGAGTTGATTGCCTACGATGGACAGTGCGCCAGCGTTTTCCGGAAGTTCGCCGTAAGGCGCTACGAGGTCGACGACTTTGCGCTCATAGGGTGCTTCAGCCGATGCGGAATAAGCCCAGACACCCATATTCTCTTCACTGACATACAGTGTGTTCAGGGCATCGCTGACGACGCAGTTTTCTGTTTCTGGCGGCAGTGGCAATGTACGGATTTCTGTCAGCACATTCTTGTTGTCTATATCCAGTACGTACTGACGCGCGAGGTGGTCGTCGCCAAGAATAAAAAGCTGTGTGATTTGTTCGTTCGGCTGGTAAAGACACAACCCCTCAACGGCATATGATAATGGCTGGGAGGTAACGGTCTGCTGCTTACCGAGATGGTGAGCGACGACAGTTTTGTTGCCGTCGTTAATGGTTACGATCAGCTCATCGCGTTGATCACCGTACTCGGCACGGAAGCTCCCGGCGACGCTTTTATCGTTAATGGTCAGGCCATTGTTGCTGGTGGCGAGAACCCAGCGCTGGAATTTTTCCCCAGCAATCTGCCAACCGGTTTCAGAGGTGATGCCTGTTGCGATAGTAGTGAGGATGTCGGGGGCAGCATCGTGTTCAGATGACTCTGAGTAACTTGCGCAGCCGCTCAGCAGAGCAGTACTTAGTGCAGTAGCTATCGCTGTCATGGACAGTATCTGCAGCTTCGTTTGGTGTTCTTTCATGGTTTATCCATATCAGGTATTCAGAAAACAGGTACCGGCCTGTATCAGCTTTTGCCTATATAAGCCTGGGTCGGTACCTGTTCCGCGCCATAGGTGACGCGGTGACGAAAAGCGTTTTTCGATAAGCGATCAGAAGTTGGTGAAGCGTACACCCAGACGATAGGTCGGACCGTAGTCTTCGTACTGAGCGTTATAGCGTTCTTTGTTCTGATAGCTGTAGTACGGCTCGTCAGTCAGGTTGGCGATTTCAAAGGTCACCTTGAGGTTGTCTGTCGCGTTGTAGGCTGCGTTCAGATCCATCTGTGTCTGGCTGCTTTGATAAACGTCGGACAGGTCGTTCTCCAGGCTATTCACTTCCGCCAGATACTCTGACTTGTAGTTAGTCGCCAGACGTACGCTGTAGACATCATTCTCGTAACCCACGATAAAGTTACCTGTGACGTCAGACTGGTTTGGCAGCTGAATATCGCGCTCGGTCAGTTCGCCATCCACAAAGCCACTGACGGTGGCATCGCTGGAAGTGAAGGTTGCGTTGGCGCTCATCAGAAGGCCGTTGAACGGCGCAGGCAGGCTGCTGAACTGGTGAGAAAATGCCAGCTCAAGACCTTTAAGATCCGCGTTGTCACCATTCTGGAAGGTGATGACTTCATCGTAATCTTCATAGCCAGCCGAACCAGCGATGTCTGATTCATAGATAAAGTTGCTGATGTCTTTGTAGAACAGAGCCGCAGAGACGACGCTGGTCGATCCCATGTAGTGAGAAACACCCAGGTCAAAGTTGGCTGACTCAAGCGCATCCAGCTCAGGATTGCCCATTTCCGCTTCTTCACCGTCGTCAGTGAAGTTAGGGCTCATCTGTTCAAAGGTCGGACGAACGACGGCATTGGTCCAGGCGGCACGCATCTGGGTCGAACGATTAATATTCCAGCGCGTCAGGAGTGCTGGCAGTGTGTGGCTGTAATCGTTGTCGGTATCCGTGCGGATCAGCTCATCGTCGGTGGTCAGAGCGTTACCTTTGAGTTCGGTATCGGTCATTTCGTGGCGCACACCAGCAATGACATGCAGGTCATTGGTCACATCCATGCTGCCCATCAGGTACGCTGCTGTGATGTTTTCGTTGATGCTGTAATCGGCCAGTGTTGATTCTTCTTCATCGTAGGCGCCATCGCGATCAAGTCCTGACATCAGGCTACGAACAGAGTCTTTGTTGATTCCCGGACCAAACTGACCCAGAGAGTAATCCCGGTCGCTGGCGGCATAGTCTGCCATGCTGGTGGAGGCTGCACCGAAGTCTTCGTAAATCCATACATCGCCGTCCTGAGTCTTACGGCGTTTCACGGCTTTTGCACCACCTTTAATGGTCGCGAAGCGTTCGTTAATCAGCAGGTCACGGGAGATATCCAGCTGCGCCTGACGCTGAATGTCTTCGGTCAGATTGCTCTCAGATTCAATTTCAGTGAGTTCAAACAGTGCAGGATCATAGAAAGCGGCCGGGCCACTGACAAGAGGGCGACGGCTGTTACCGAACGACAGGCCGGTGATGTCATCGCTGCTTTCAAAAACCGCGCCGGCAATGCCATCAGGCTCGTCTTCTGAAGCCTTGCTGGCACCCAGTTTATATTCAACGATCTAGTCACCGAAGAAATGCTCCCCGCCGAACACAGACGACATAATCGTTTGTGTTTCTTCACGGTCTTTGAGTTCACGGGCAACGGCACCGTCGATCTCTGTGCCAGCGGTGACACCTTCTGAGAATTCGCTGATCACCGCCAGACGTTGTTCTTCATCTGAGAAGCGGCTGTAAAGATTGTTCATATAAAAACGATGATCTTTGTTCAGTTCCAGCTCAAGGTTCAGTGCTGCACCGATGCGCTCACGATTGATGCTGTACTCGCGCATTTCAATTTCATCCAGTACCGCTGGGTCTTCTTCAAGATCCCAGCCACCGCCGGTTTCCACGTTATCAGAACCGAAGTCGCGGTCATCCCAGCTCAGAGCCAGAGCGACTCCTAAACGTTTTTCACCGTCAAGTTCGAAGGCATTGCCCGCAGACACTGCGAGAGACGGGTTGGTGTTCTCGCTCTGCTCATCGTAGGCCGCTTCCGCTTTTGCCGTGGCAAAGGCGCCTTCTTTATCGAGGGCAGAAATACTTTTAATGTCGACGGTGCCGCCAATCGCATTGGCGTCCATATCAGGCGTGAGTGTTTTCGTTACTGTCAGTGAGCTGAGCAGCGTCGACGGAATCACATCCAGCGCTACGGCACGGCTGCCAGCCTCCGGAGCCGGCACCTGAACGCCGTTGACGGTTACCGCATTCAGTTCTGCGCCAACACCACGAATACGTACGAAACGACCTTCACCCTGATCGCGCTCGATGGATAAACCAGGAATACGTTGCAAGGCTTCGGCAGCGTTGGCGTCGGGCAGTTCACCAATGGCATCGGCATCAACCGCACTGATGGTGTTGTCGGCAAAACGTTCGCGTTCCAGGGCGCGTTGCATCCGTGCAGCCTGACCAGTCACGACGATTTCGTCGTTGGCTACAGGGTCTGCGTTGGTGTTGCTCTGATCAGCCATTGCCTGGCCACTGCTGAGAAGTGCAATGGCTGCAACGAGAGGTGCAGTACGAAATGTCATGATATTGCTCCGTTCATGATTTTTTTGAGTTGTGCATGAGTTGCGCAGACCCTAAAAATCGAATGTTACAGTCGCGTGACTGACCTTCTGGCCGAACGAGTGAAATCATTAAAACCGTGCGATTTTTAGTGGCGTTCGAGCTTTTATGACCAGAGAGAAGGGGGAGTTCAGGGGCGGTATTTACTGGGTTTGACGGTACAGGCGTTAACGTCTGGCGCCACAGGCGCAATATTCCTTCGCGAGGGACTAATCCGTGTGAGCTGATCTGACCCCCGACGTTCTGTCATATTGGGCTGTCACACTTCATAGCTTTTTACGGCGCCCTGATTAAGGCCCCTGGTTATGGCCCCTGGTTATGGCCCTTGGTTATGGCCTCTAGTTACGAGGCTGCCGAAGAGTTTTGAGAATCATTGATGAATTCACTGCTGCGATTACATACCCGAAAGTTATTTCTTGTCGGTTCAATGGCAATGCTTCTGACCGGCCTGTCGGCTGGATTAGGTGACTATAAAGGGTTTGCTGCGATTGATTGGGTTGATGTTGTTGGCGAAGGATCGACCGCGTTGGCCCTTCTTGTGTGGTTGCTGATGGTGTTGCGCAGTCGCCCGGCTGGGCGTGTCACTAACCTGCTGATGCTGGGCTTAGGCTTTATGTTTCTGGCGATGTGGCAGGACACACTGGATGAGTTCTTTGCGTTTGCCAGCACGCAGGCATGGGAAGCTACGGTAGAAGGCTCGGTGGAATCTGTACTGATGCCGATGGGGCTCGGGCTTCTGACCTACGGCTTGTGGCATTGGCACAAAGAACAATTAAGTATTCGCGCCCAGTTGCTGAAACGAGAGCAGGTATTCCGGGATCACCTCTGGTTGGATGGTTTAAGTCAGGTGGCGCGATACGAGCAGATCGAAGCCACTCTTAATTCTGACTGGGAAGATGAGCACGCTCACCAAGTGGCTTTGGTCGTCGAGCTGCATGATTTTCATCTTTTCGAGCGGCGCTACGGCTATAGTGAGGCGGACCGACTACTGCGCGAGACCGGTGAATATCTGATCCTGAATCTGCGTGAGAAGGACCTCATCTGCCGTGTAGCAAGAGACCGCCTGATCATCCTGATGCCGTATACGCGGCCGTCTCAGGCGCGTGAACTGGCCGTCAATTTAAGGTCGGCTGTTGCCCACTTCTGTTTCCATCTGTCTGGTACAGACCAAAGGGTCGAACAGGTGTTAGACGTGGGCATCGGTGTGCGCCAACCCACGGACGATCCTCAGGCATTGGTGAAGCGAGCTACCGATGCGCTACAGAGTGCGGTGGCAGGAAACGGAATGAGCCTGGTGTCATGACCTCGAAGATCAGGCAGGCGTCATTCTCAGGCAGTCAGCAGCGGCAAACTGGCTGGCTTACCTCTGAGGATAAATATCTTCAGGCCTCTTACCCCATTGCGCAGCTGCTGGACTTGGCGCTGGCTTCTGATGTGCCCCAGCATAAGCTACTGCGAGGTACGGGAATTTTTGTCGAGGATCTTGCCCCGCTTGCTCACGTGCATGTCGATGCCCAATTCCATGGCGGTGTGCGGATGAATATCCGCCAGCTGGCGGTTCTGGCCGACAATATTGCTCATTACCTGCCTAAAGAGGAAATCGCAGCCCGCTGGGGAGCTCGTCTTTGGCCCGGATTTGCAGGGCCTTTCAGCCAGGCACTGGCGATGGCGACTGATCTGGGCGATTTTCTGTGCAGTCTTTATCAGTATCGACACTGGTTAACGCCGGGGCTTGTGCCTTGTTTCAGTGAGCAGAACGGATATCGGATATTGCACTGGCAGAACATGTTTGGACTAAGCCCGCGCGCTGAGATATTGCTGCGTGAAGCCTACATGACGGCGCTGGTGTCCGTTACCCGTGAGCAGTCTCACAAAGATAGTGCTGAGTGGATTTGTTTTATTGGTCAGTGCGATGACTCGCAACTGAGGCGTATGCGTGTTTATTGTGGTGAGCAGACGACTGCGGGAGGCGGGGGCTCTTTTATGGCGATTCCAGAGACGGTGTTATCGGCACCCTGGGCAGCTGGCTCCGCCCGGATTCGGGATATGGCGGTCGCGCAGGCGAATACACTGACGGCAGGTATTCCCGCCGAGTCGTTCACTGAGCAGGTGACTGGTTTTCTGGCGAATACGTTTCCTGAGGTTCCTTCTCTGACGGATACAGCCAGCCGTTTTGGTATCAGTAGCGCGACGCTTAAGCGCTATCTGGCGGTGGACGGTATGCGTTATCAACAGGTCGCGGATCAGCTACGTCTGAGGCACAGCCTGGAGCTTATGCACTTTCAGGGGTTGAGCAACGAGGCGATTGCCGACGCTTTGCGTTTGGGGGATGGTGCAAATTTCCGGCGCAGTTTCCGACGCTGGACGAAACTGTTACCGAGTGATGCCAGAGAGGCGCTGAGCGGCAGGTTGCCACCGCTCATTGCTGATCATTCCTCAGCTGATCATTCTTCACCAAAGAGTGCGCAATCAATCAGGTCACAGAGGCAGTGAATGACGACAAGATGCACTTCCTGAATTCGGGCGGTGACGTCAGACGGTACGCGGATTTCTACGTCCTCTGACGTTAATAGCGAGGTCATGTGTCCGCCATCTTTACCAGACAGTGCCACGACGACCATGTCACGTTCGTGGGCTGCCTGGATAGCCTGAACCACATTGCTTGAGTTACCGCTGGTCGAAATGGCCAATAGCACATCGCCGGGATTCCCGAGGGCACGGATCTGTTTGCTGAATACTTCGTTGTAGCTGTAGTCGTTAGCGATTGAGGTAATCGTTGATGGGTCGGTTGTTAATGCAATGGCCGGGAGGCTGGGGCGTTCACGCTCGAACCGGTTCAGCAGTTCAGAAGAGAAGTGCTGCGCATCGCCAGCAGAACCACCGTTACCGCAGGTCAGAATTTTTCCGCCGCTGATCAGAGCATTGACCATCATTTGTGATGCATGCTCAATGTAGGGTGGCAGCTCTTCAGCGGCGAGTGTTTTGGTTTCGATGCTGGCGCCGAAGTGGCCGATAATACGATCTTGCACAGACTAACTCCCGAATAAACCTGTCGCCATCATAAAGAAAAAGACGCATTTCAGAAAGCGTCAGATATCCACTCAAACACTACGGGGTTACCACTGGCAGAGATCACATCAAAGCGGCAATCAGGCTCGTGGTTTCCGTAGTGCTTCTGAAGGTAATGCAGTGCGGCCCGGCGCAGGCGTCGCTGTTTCTGATACGTGACTGTTTCTGCACCTGAGCCGTGATCTGCAGACTGACGGTAGCGCACTTCGATAAAGACCAGTACTTCACCATCGCGCATGATCAGGTCGATTTCACCACCCTTGATCAGGTAGTTACGACTGACCTTACGCAGTCCTTTTTTTTGCAGAAATTTCTCTGCTTCCAGCTCCACAGCCGAGCCCTTGCTCCGCGTTGTAGGTCTGGTATCTGAGTTAAACCACATAAGCCCTCCATGGCGTATGGTCAGAATCAGTCGTCGGTGGTTTCCGGACTCCTGGTCTCCGATAGTTTTATCGGCTTACCGCTGCGAAAACGCGTACAGTCAGTACTGCGATGAATGCGTCTGGCGTTATCCAGCGTTAATGCACCGGTGTTGCCGTAGATTCGACTCTCCGGGAACGCCTCAAGTTGCTTAACCCGGGCAACGAGACGAAAGGCGTCTGCACCCATCGCATACAGTCGGGTGAATCCACCTTGCCCTCCGGTAACGTCATCGACTTCAGCTTTCAGCGATGTGTCGTGAAGTAGCCAGGGTACATCGCAGAAGTAGATACCATTCAGATCACGGTCTTTGCGTACATCCACTTCGCCAGAGAAAACATGCGACGTTGCATAGACGGGCAGATCACCGGCGAAATTAAAGGCCAGGGTTGGTTTGATCTGGCGTGCCTGCTCAGGGAGGGCGACCATGAACAGCCAATCGGCATCCTGACGGCGTCGAGGTTCAAACTCGACAGGCTCACGCATGAGGCCACGGACGCTGCGATAACGGTTTTTACTGCTATCGACGTTCAGCAAACGACTGATCGCCGGATTGTAGTCCTGTGCGCGACGGGGGTATTGAAGTGTTTCTTCGATTTCTCCACCCAGCTCCAGCCAGCGGGCCTCAAATGCGGCATAAATACGCTCGCCCCAACTGCCTTGAGGAATCATCACCAGAGCGCGGCGATGACCATCCAGCCAGGCTTTTTCCGCAATCTGGATCGCTTCGTCTTCTGCTGCAAGACCAAACTGAAACAGTTCAGCTGGCAGAGTAGAAAACGGCGTTGCCTGTTTGCTGCCATAGTTCAGGGCCAGAGTTGGGAGTGGCAGGGTGGCGCGTTCTTCGAGCTTCTGCACATCCTGCTTATCAAGCGGGCCAACCAACCATTGGCTACCTGATTGAATGGCCTGCGCATAGGCCTGATCGACGGACTCCATGTTGGATGCGTCGATAATGGTTACCGCGGGTGCAGGGTAACCCTTACCCAGTGTTTCGTAGTATGCGGCCATAAAACCGTCGCGTATGGCTTTACCCGAGCTGGCGAGTGCGCCACTCAACGGCAATAACAGTGCGACGCGCTGTGGACGTGATGCCGCCATATCTTCAAGTAACGCAAGTGCGCCGGGCAGTTGAAACGAAGCCGGATGATCCGGGTTCATAAATTGCCACTCTTTGACACCAGCAAGTTGTTCATCGAGCGTTAGTTGGTGGTCGCGGCTGATCGCTGCCAGAGTCAGCCAGGCGCCGAAACGTGTGTCTGGAGCATTTTCAGCGCGTTGCTGCAGCTCTTCAGGCGCCAGGCGCTGAAGGTCGTCCCAGAGCTGGTTGTAGTTTTCTGCTTGCTGTTCACCTTCCAGCACAGCAGAAATAAAGTCGCGTTCCCGGGCGGCAGCCAGGAACTCGCCGTCGGCCTCAAGGATTTGCGCAGATATCAGAGTCGCGCGGTATTCCTGTTGTTGGCTGGCGTAATTCTGCAACATTTCGAACTGCTGCAATTGATAGGCAGCAGCCTCAATATTCGTAGCGCCAATCTGGCTTTCTGCCATCAGCAGGTGCCACTCAGCGCGAGCCGCTGGCGACAGGCTGCTGACATCCAGTTGTTGCAATTGCAGGCAGGCGTTGCCAAACTCGCCGCTCTCGGCCATCTGGCGCACAGCCCGCAGTTGTTGCTCGACCTCCGGGCGAATTTCCGCTTCCGCGGTCGTCGTTTCATCCGGGGTCGTTGCACACCCGGACAGGCCCGCCGCCAGAGTGGCAACAGTCAAAGCTGGAAGCAGTAACTGCGACCAGGTTTTCAGCAAGCGTTTTTCAGATACGGTGTCCCGCATGATTTCTCATCCGACCAAAGCTCAGAGTGGCGTTCTGTACGTCGTCGCCACCCCGATTGGTAATCTGGCAGACCTCAGCGAGCGCGCTGTCAGCGTATTGTCTGAGGTCGATGTAGTAGCCTGCGAGGATACCAGACATACACAGAAATTACTGCAACACCTGGGCCTTCGCAAAGTGATGATGTCGGTTCACGATCACAACGAGCGCGACCGCATTTCACAGATTGCCCAGCACCTGACGGACGGACGCTCGATGGCGTTGGTATCGGATGCTGGCACCCCTTTGATTTCTGATCCGGGCTACCCCCTCGTCCAGGCACTTCGTGAGCAGGGCTTTAACGTCACACCCGTCCCCGGCCCCAGTGCACTGATTACAGCGCTGAGTGCAGCAGGGCTACCGACCGATCGTTTTCTGTTTGAAGGTTTTCTGCCGCATAAGGCGGGTGGTCGTCGTGAGCGCTTGGAACCTCTGGTGAATGAGACGGCAACCCTGGTGTTTTATGAATCGAAACATCGGATTCTTGAGACACTGACCCTGATGGCGGAAGCCTTTGGCGAGAACCGTACTGCGTGTGTAGCTCGCGAACTCACTAAAACGTACGAGAGCTTCTATCACGGCTCTCTGAGATCGGTCCGGGAGCAGCTACTGGCGGATGACGATCAGACAAAAGGAGAATTTGTTGTCATGGTGGCGGGGAATCCTGAGCCAGCCACGGCGACGGCGTTCGATACGGATAAGCTGTTTCGTCTGCTTCTTGCTGAGTTGCCACCTAAAAAGGCCGCTGCGGTGATTGCAGAATTAACCGGTGAAAACAAAAAAGCGCTGTATCAGCGTGCGTTGGAGATTCAGGGCAAGGCCTGAGCAGACAGTCTTTGAAGATTATCTTTACACAAACGAGATAACGCTCGTTCAGTCACTGTGGTTATCATCACACTAAGGGCTATTACTAATACGTATGGCCCGTATTGTCCTTTCGCTCTTATTTACCTAAACAGGCGACTGGCCAAGAATAGAAAAGCAAAAAATAAAAAATATAAATAGGCTCGCCATGACTCTGATCAAACGCTGCATTCTGCTGCTAACCGCGGCGGTACTCGCTGCCTGTAATAGCGTAGAAATCACAGCCCCAGATGATAACTCTGTGCACGCGGAAAAGCCCGGAGACTTCCGGATCGTCTTCAGTGGCAACTCAGCGCCTGATGATCTCAAAATTCAGTTAAACAACGTAGATGTGACTGATCAGTTTGTGGTCAATAAGGCGGAGGCTTACGCCTATGGTTCCGATCTTGGTGCCACTGTCTTCGGTGGTCGGAATGTGCTTTGGGTTCGCGCATTCAACAAAACCGATCGAGCGACGTTCTATTACGATAACGCAGGGCCCGTTATTCATATTCTGGAGGCGGATCACGATAGCCGAACCGTCACAGGGTATGTTTCGGATGACTCTCTTATCGAAAGCCTGGTACTTGATGGCGTTGGCGTTGATCTGGACCTGACAAACAACTTTTCAGTGTCATACGCAGATCAACCGTTTAATACCTTTACAGCGACCGATTCGTTGGGGCGTACTTCAACGTCTGTTTTTGCCCGTGATGACAACGAGTTTAATGGTATTTCAGCTCGTCTGAATCAGGGTGGTTTTGATTTTCTGACCCGTGCTTTGGAGCAGGAGCTGAACTCTATGGACCTGACCGACATCGTGTCAGGCATGGAGAAGATGACGCTGCTCAACACCTTGGGCCTGTTTAATCTGGATATGACAGTAACCAGCCTGAGTTTCACCGATGTGGGTGTAGACCTTACTGTTCTGGAAAACGAGCGGCTAGATACTGATATTCAGGCGCGCGATGTGGTTCTGGGCTTCCGTCTGTCGGGCACCATTGGTTTTATTCTCCCGTACAACAGCTCAGGGACAATGCGCTTCAGTTCCCTGCAGTCAGGCACAGACCTGCTGCTGGATGTGCGCAATTCTGATCTTGATATTGATCTCTCTAATACGTCGATCAATCACAGCTTTCCATCCATCGATTTCGACAATACCAGCGGTATTCTGAATATTCTCGATGCCATCACCAGTGCGATTGTTGGCGTTCTTGCTCCAATTTTTGAGAATGTATTTATCAGCATACTGGAGCAGGTCATCGTTCCGGTTATGTCTGATTTTATTAAAGACATTCCGATCTCGCTGGAGGTGGTTAACCCCGACAATGCTGAGGCCGTTAACATCTATGCGTTACCTACCTTCCTTGATTCGAGAAATCAGGGCGTCAGTGTCGATCTGGGTACCCGCATCTGGGCGCCACAACCGTCACAGGATATTCGTCGTGCGCTGGGCTCTCTGTATGTCGAAGGTGACACACTGACTATGGGGCCGGTGACACCGAGTGGAGAAGACTTCCATTTTGGCGCTGCTATTTCTGCAAATGTGATTAATCAGGCGCTGATGGCAACCTACGAAGCAGGCATGCTCAGCACCGTGATCAGTGAGGAGTACTACCCACAGGCAACGGCGTCAGCGATTTCTGTTTACCGCTCAGACGACACTGATATTCAGGAAGCCGATGAGATTCGTATGACACTGGCACCGTCTTCTGCACCGTACGTTACTCTGATGCCTGCGGATGGCGCTGCGGGGGCGCTCGCTTGGTACGACGTAACGCTTACGTTTGAACTATATAAGTCACGCTGGGGTGAGTTCCGTACCCTGTTTGGTACGACCTTTAACCTCGAAATTCCGTTTGAAGTCAGCTCTACCGAAGATGGCTACTTAAGCATTGGCCTGGAGCAGTTACCGACTCTGTTTATTAAAGCGACGGATGAAAGCGGCATGATCCGCCTGACTCCAGAGTTTATCAACGCAACTCTCGACTACTTTATGCCACTGGTCATGCCAGAAATTGCCGGCCACCTGAAGGTCGTGCCGCTGCCTCGGATTTATGAGCATACATTACTGATGCGCGACTTCTGGGTAGGCGGAGAAAACAATAACTCGCTGGCACTGGCGGGAGATCTGATTCCGGTTGCCGTGACGGCCGCAGCGGCAGCGCCAAGCACCGATATTGCTCGTGTAGATAGCGAAGATGTCGCGGTTCAGGTAACAGGCATTAACAGCACTGGCCAGACTACCTCTGATGTTCTTCTGGTCAACAATGGCGAAGTAATGATTGATGTGGGTGGTCTCAACCCTGATGCGAATCTGGGTGATCTTGAGCACAGATATCGTGTTGATGGTGGTGCCTGGTCGATCTGGAAGCAGCGCGAAACAATTACGCTCAAGAGACTGCTGGCGGGTGACCACTCTGTGGAAATCTGTTCACGCTCGCCACTGTTGAAAGAAGAAGTCAGCTGCCCGGTCGTTAACTTTAGTACGACGGTGTCACGCTGAGCATCACCAGAGATTCTGTTCTCACCACTTAGTTAAAGGGCCTACGGGCCCTTTTTTTTACGGCTATCCATTGTCTCTTTAAGTTTGTTTACATGTAAACTAAATGATGTTTATATGTAAACTAGTTTGCTGGTTTGAGATAAATGGTTATGGATAAACGACTCTTTTTCTTGATGAATATGGCGCAGAAGAAGCTGTTTCGCTTTATGGATCAGGCCTGCGAGAAAGAACTGGAAACATCGATGACACAGATGGCGGCTCTGATGGTGATTGCCAGCAAAGATGATTGCCAGCAGAAAGACGTCGCGCAAACACTTGAATTGAACAAGTCCGCGATTACGGGGTTGGTTACTCGTATGGAGAAAAACGGCCTTTTGGCGCGAGCATCGTCGACCGAGGATGCGCGTGCCGTGGTGCTCAGAGTTACCCCAGAGGGCCGGGATAAGCTAACGCGGCTACAACCGATGATTGCGACGATGAACGATATCTTTTCCGATGAGTTCAGTGATGAAGAGATGCTGACCATTCTGCGTTTTTTAAATTTTATTATGGGCAGGTTCTGATGGAGGCAACCGTGATTGATCAGGTGAAAGAAAAGAGTGGGGATAAGCAGGCAAGCGGCGATCCAGAAATCGTAGAAGTACCGACGCCTGCTGGCCATGCTATTACTGCTCGTATTTTCAGAACAGGCGCCAGCCCGGTAAAAGGAGTATGCGTTATTGCGCCTGCGACTGGAGTTGCGCAGTACCTGTACGATGATTTTGCCCTCTGGCTGACCACTAAGGGGTTTGAAGTTGTGACGTACGACTACGATGGCATCGGCCTGTCGCTCAAGTCTCATGTAAAACACAGTCGCAGTGACAAACTGAGTTGGGCAAATAATGACAGTGTGGCCTTGCTGGAGTTTGTTAAAGCGAAGTTTCCGGAGCTGTCACTGACCTGGATCGGTCACAGCGTTGGCACGCATATTTTGGGAATGATGCCGTCAACCAAAGGTATCGATCGTGCGATCTCTGTGGGTGCGGGTACCGGTACCTGGTGGATGAACGCAGCGCCGACGAAGCGTGTGGCCTGGTTTCTTTGGTACGGCCTCGTGCCGGCTACAGTGCCATTACTGGGTTACTTCCCTGGCAATCGACTCAAGGTGATGTGTGATCTGCCAAAGGGTGTCATTATGCAATGGCGGCGTTGGTGTCTGAATGGCGATTACTGTGTTGGCGTCGAAGGCGACTGGTTACGCCAGCGGTTTGCCGGAGTGACCTGTCCGATCAGCTGCGTCGCCTTCACGGATGATGACATGATGTCGATGGCGAACGTCGATAAGTTGCACAGCTTCTTCACCGGCGCAGACATCACAAAAGTCGTGGTCAGCCCGGAAGAAGTGGGTCAGAAGCGTATTGGTCATATTGGTTGGCATAAGAAGAAGTATCAGACTCTGTGGGAAAACGTATTTATGCCACTCCTGAGTAACTAAAGTCAGAATGAACCACTGAAATAAGAGTGCGACAGCAAAGGCTTTCCGTTACACTCCGCGCCGGAGTCGGCCAGACAGTCGCTGCCTGCGCAAGCAGGGGGAGGAAAGTCCGGGCTTCATAGGGCAAGGTGCCAGGTAACGCCTGGGGGGCGTGAGCCCACGACCAGTGCAGCAGAGAGTAAACCGCCGATGGCCGCTTTTGCGGATCAGGTAAGGGTGAAAGGGTGCGGTAAGAGCGCACCGCGCGACTGGTAACAGTTCGTGGCACGGTAAACTCCACCCGAAGCAAGACCAAATAGGTTCCCTGTTACCCTTGAGGTACAAGGCGTGGCCCACGCTGGGAACGGGTAGGTCGCTTGAGCCTGCGAGTGATTGCAGGCCTAGACGAATGACTGTTTAACACAGAACCCGGCTTATAGACCGACTCCACTTTTTTAAAAACCCCGCTTGTTCACGCAGGCGGGGTTTTTCTTTTACAGTATGCTGGATTTCTGAATACACGGACTGCTTATGCTGTTTTTCTGGTTTCAACAGGACGTACTCTCCCTGCACTGGGGGGTATTGCTTCTTGCCGCCATGCTTGTCGGTGGTGTGTATCTCGACTCCCGCCTGGGAGAGCCTGCTAAATTTCATCCACTTGTCGGTTTCGGGCGCTGGAGTCGATTACTGGAGCATGTATTGAACAGGATTTCCGGAGCACCGGGCTATCTTGTTGGAGTCGTAGCTGTTGTCGCTGCGCTATTACCTCTGATATTGATTATCTGGATGCTGCAAAGCTCCGCAACCTTGTCGCTGATAGGGACATGCTTGCTGCAGTTGGTGATTCTGTACCTTTGTATCGGCTGGCACAGCTTGCAGGAGCACGTGTCGGATGTCTGGCGCGGTCTGGCAACAGATGATCTGCCAGCGGGGCGTGAAGCTCTGGCTAAGATTGTCAGCCGGAATACGCAAGTGCTGGATGCCGATGAAGTAGCACAGGCCGGTATTGAGAGCACACTGGAAAATTCCTCGGATGCGTTATTCGCGACCTTGTTTTGGTTTCTTATTGGCGGTGCTGAGGCGGCTCTGTTACATCGGTGGGTTAATACGCTGGATGCGATGTGGGGATATCGGAACGAGCGCTATTTTTATTTCGGTTGGGCAGCGGCCCGGCTTGATGATGCGATGGCCTGGCTACCAGCGCGCCTTACCGCATTTTCATTTGTGTTAGCCGCAGGCGAATATCGACAGAAATCACTGGATTGCTGGAGAACACAGGCAAAATATTGTGATAGCCCTAACGGTGGTGTTGTGATGACTTCAGGCGCGGGCGCACTCAACCGGACATTAAGCCAAAGGGCTGACTATCAGGGAATAATAAAACAGAAGCCTGTGATGGGGTGCGGGTTGCCTGCCGGTGTCGATGATATTCCGCGCGCGATACGCCTGGTTAAGCAAGCCATCCTCATTCAGTTATCTTTTATGGTGTTCTGCTGTCTGTCACTGCATTACATCACAGGTGTGATGTGAAAAAGCTGAAACCCTCGATTAAAACGGCTGCTCACGGTTCTGATCTGACGCGGGCAGTGACCCTTTATGATCACAAAGCCTGGCTGGACCTTTCATCCGCTGTAAGCCCATACAGCTGGTGGACTGAACGATCGGAAGAAGTGTCATTATCGACTGTGGATATACGGTCATTGCCCGATCATTGCGAAAGTCTCGATGAGTCCATGTTTGCGTACTACGGGGAGTCCGGGCTTGCGGTGGCAGGAAGTCAGGCGGCCATACGTGGCCTACCTTTATGCTTCGAAGACAGTGATGTCTGGATCGTGTGTGGAAGTTTCGCAGAGCACGCGTTGAGTTGGACGATGCATGGCCATCGCGTACAGCAGAAAAGTATCGAAGAGATCCGTCACTCAATAATGCTCGGTGGCGTGCCTGATGTGCTTGTTATCGTGAATCCAGACAACCCCAGCGGTTATTACTTTTCTCAATCTGAGCTTCTGAAATGGGCAAGCGCTCTGGATCAACAGGGAGGTGTATTGATCTGCGATGAGGCCTTCATGGATGCGACTCCAGATTGGAGTCTTATCGGGAAGAGTCGACCAGAGAATGTTGTTGTTCTTCGTTCATTGGGTAAATTCTTCGGCCTTGCAGGAATCCGGTTTGGGGCTGTATTCGCAGAGCCCACGTTACTCGCTACGCTCTCATCTTATCTTGGCCCCTGGGGGATCACGTCGCTAACTCTCTGGATAGCTCAACAGGCTCTGGCTGACAGCGTATGGCAATCCGTTCAGGTTGATCGATTAGTCGCCTTGCAGGAGCAGATGTCTGCATCGCTGCTTGGCACCGAAGCCTTCGTTGGCAGCACGCCGCTATTCCTGACGTTGCGTTCCGAGTGTCCGTTGGTTTGGCAGGATTGCCTGGCGAGTAGAGGAATATGGAGCCGGGCATTTCCCGATCAGGGCTTGCTTCGTCTTGGGTATCCGTTGCCTGATCAAGTGGGACGAATCCTTGACGAAGTCTTGGCGCTGCCTGGGCTGAAAGCATTCCACTAAGGCCTTTGGCTACTTCTGAATGTACTTTGATGTCACCTTGAGAGGGTTTTACCTCGCCATTATGGCGGTTTAAGACCTGTCAACAATCCGACGCCGCACATAGGATTGGAGAACACCTGATAAAATTATCAATTGCAGGGACGATATGTTGCTCCAGATACCGACAAATACACCGCTGAAAAAGCCACCCGTGGACTACTGTCCCAAAGGGGCTGAACGCTGGTTTACGATTTCGGGAGGAAAGGATACGGGTAAAACCATGTTTTACTACGATATCTCGGTAGGCGGGGATGAACCCGAAGCAACGGTTGTGTTGGTGCACGGCAACCCCGAAACCAGTTACACCTATCGCCATATCAGAGATGAACTCATCCGCAGTGGTCGTCCATTAAGGATCATTGCCATGGATCACATCGGTTTTGGCCTTTCTGATCAGGCAGATTTTGAGATGGTGGATATGCACCACTCGGATAACCTGATTCAGTTAATCCGTTACCTCGATCTCAGTGAAGTGACCCTCTGTATTCATGATTGGGGTGGCCCTATCGGAGTCGGGGCATTTATTGAAGATCCATATCGGGTCAAAAATCTGATGGTGATGAATACCACTATTTTTCCTATGCCCAAACAGGGCTATACCTATAAAAATTATCCTCATCCTGTACTGACTTGGGCGTTGTTTCCGCGACTGTATCCCGCCTTCGCATGGGGTGGTGTTGCAGCTACCGCAGTGTCCAGTGGTGAGCCTCAGACAGTCATGAGTCTGATACGGCGCGCTACAGGTAACACCCTGGCACATCTGTTCAATAGCGTGCCTAAAACTTCACCTGAGTATGTCTGGTCACAATCGTTGCGCAGTATAGCCAATGCCCGCAGCTCAATGCGCAACGTTAAGCAGACGCCACGATGGGGATACGGATATCGCTACCTAGACGAAAGTTACGGCCCTCAGGACAATACTGAGTATTATCGGAATATGCAGGAGCGAGTGCCCAGGTACTGGAAGAACTGCCCGGCAGCCGGTGTGTTTGGTCAATGGGACCCATGCGGGAAAGACGAAGTCATTGCCCAATGGCACGAGGTATTACCAAAGATGAAGAAAGCAACACTGAAGTATCCGGACGTTGGTCACTTTGTCGAAGAGGTGAAATGGAGAGAGATTTCTTCAGAAATTCTGAAATTGAATTTCTCCTGACACGATCTTTAATTAATTTATTTGTTATCGTGTGCGCTGTTTTTCTGAATGTTTCG
The DNA here is from genome assembly GCF_002377545.1 of Thalassolituus sp. UBA3500. Taxonomy (NCBI): domain Bacteria; kingdom Pseudomonadati; phylum Pseudomonadota; class Gammaproteobacteria; order Oceanospirillales; family Oceanospirillaceae; genus Thalassolituus; species Thalassolituus sp. UBA3500. The sequence continues at coordinate 224,704 of NZ_DFQB01000001.1, forward strand.
TTCAGTTAACAGCAAGCTAAGTAAACCTGTATCTTAATATTACTGCCTGTAATCGACGTATACATAATACTCGAGTGGCGATACGAAAATACGTCAGTTGAAAGGTTGATACTCCTCAATCATCTCTTAATTTTCTTCTCATAATAAAACGGTCTTAGCACTTTTATTCTGTCTCTTATACTTTCTTTAAGGTCACCGAAAAGTGGAGAAGAATCATGAATAATCATATCGTTGTAATTAACTCTCCGAAGTACAATCGGGATATTTATTTCCGGCGTTTTGTTGAACAGATACGCCAGAATAAGATGCACCGAAAGACTCCGGTCGTTCTTCTTAATACTGACTATCCCGATGGATTACCATCTTCGCTGACGGGTTTAGGTATTCATCTGGTGCAGGGGCACGGTAATCATGAAGACGATTTTCGTCGTGCAAATCTTGAGGGTGCTGAAAATATTCTGATTCTGGCAAAAGATGAATATATGGAAGACTCCGACAGTCTCTGTTTTGACCTCTGCTATCGCATGAAAGAGCACGGCTTGGCTTACCGTGTGATTGTCGAATGTGTAGAAGACGAAAACCGTATTCGAATGAAAAAACTCGGTGTTAAGTCAGTGATCCGCCCGATACGTTCGTACCCGGAAATTCTCGTTCGTGCTATGGAGTCTCCTGGATCAGAATTAATCATCGAAGATATGTTCACGCACGATAAAGATCACTTCGTCCGCTATCCTCTCTGGTTGGAAGGTGACTGTTGGCGAGATGTGGTGGCGGCCATGATGATGTCGAATATCGGGACTCCATTGGCCTGTATCGGTAAAGGGGGCGAAGTGAATATTCACCCAGCTGCGGATGAGCGAGTATTCGGGCAAAGCCTCATTATTCTGGTTAAAACAGAATACATACCGAACGAAAAAGAAGTACAGGAAGCATTCCGGAAGTTTAACAGCAGTGATATGAGTGCCTGAGCTGATTAGTAGGTGGCTGAGTGAACAGGTGACTGGCTGGGCAGGTGAACTGATGCGGTGGATTGGCTAGACTACGAGTATCAATCACCAGTAAGCCGGGAGTCAGGGATGTCCACATCCAAAACAGGAGCAACCGATACCGGATCCAGGCGTGGTATCGGTATGTTCATTTTTGGTCTTATGTTTCTTGGACCTGCGCTGGGGATATTGCTGTTTGGTCCTTTGGATACTTTCCGTCTCCATCTCGTGACTTCTGGCTGGACACAGGTACCAGCCACTCTCCAGCGTATCGATATTGAATATCACCACGGTGATACGACGACATATTCCCTCGAGGGCTCATACAGTTATCGCGTCAATGGGCAGGAATATTTAAGTCAGCGTATCAGCTATTACGAATCTCCGGATAACATCGGCGACTGGTATACAACGACCGAAAATAAGATTCTCAGAGCGTCTGCCAGTCAGGGGCTTACCGCTTGGGTAAACCCGGACAATCCATCGGAGAGCTACCTGGTCAGGGATATCCGCTGGGAAAAGATCGGCTTTATGATGATTTTTGTTCTGGTGTTTGGTGGCGCTGGTGTGGGGATCATGTTTTTTGGGCGCTACTCCGCCCGTCAATCAGGTGAAGCTCAAGGCGTCGTGTATTCAGGACAGAACCTGATGCACTGGGTACTTGGTTTTATGTCGATGATTTTTTTGCTGATCTCTTTGCCCGCCGTTCTGGATTTGCCTTCTGAATTCAGCGCTGGAAATCATGCCATTGTGTTTGTTCTTATATTCCCTTTGGTAGGTGCAGGCCTTGCTATGGCTGCATACAAGTCGCGAAAGAACTGGTTATTTTACGGCCGCACGCCGCTGTATCTGAATCCCGCGCCCGGGCAAGTGCAAGGGCAGGTCGGTGGGACGTTACACATCAATAAAACCGGGCTGGGTGACCAGTGGAATGTCAGGTTGAAATGTCTTCGTCAGACACGCTCGACAGGCAAAAACAGCTCAACACGCGAAACCTTGTTATGGCAGAGCAGTACACTTCCCGAAGTAACTGAAAGCAATGGTGAAACACGCCTTGCCTTTGTTTTTAATCCTGACCCAGAGCTTCCACAGAGTTACCGTAAAGGTCGAAAGGCAGTGATCTGGCGGGTTGAGGTAGAAGGTCCCACTGAGCCGGTCACATTCCAGCGTCAGTTTGTGCTGCCTGTTGTTGAAGGTACTGGTGGTAGCACTCTCAATATTTCTGCGGCACATCAAAGCAAAGTATCGCGCAGCCAGGTCGCTGCTGCGGAGGCCTCTCTCAGTAAGAACCTGGATATGACACTAAGCGGCGATGACTTTGTTATTCGCAGTGCGGCAGGGCGCCATCTGTCCTTCTTTCTTGTTTTTATGTTTGCCGGAATCGCATTTGCCGGGGCTGGCGTGTTTATGTTGAATCAGGCGGCTTCTGAAGGCATTGGCCTGTATTTTATGGGCGGTGTCTTTTTTCTTGTGGGGCTGCCTCTTGCTCTGAGTGGTTTGTTTGGGCTCGGCCGGTCATTGGAGAGCCGCTGTGTCGATGGAAAGATTGAAACCGTTCGGCACTGGATGGGAAGGGCGCTCTGGCGTCGCGCTACTGAATTCAAGAGCGCTCAGCAGCTCGAACTGAAAGCGGCGGGAAGTTCGACTACAGGGAACAGTACGAAGGAATATTTTCACATCCTGATTCGTGATGGTCAGCGGAAGGTCCGTATCGCAGAGATGGTCGAGGGGCGTGAGGTTGCCGAGTTGTTGATGGAGAAGCTTCGCGCCAGTCTGGTGTCTCAAGAGTTGATCTGATTTTGCAGGTTGGTGACCGCAACTCCGGCTTCCGCTAAACTATACAAAACTGATACAAGTAGCCGAAATTACGGTGGAGAGTGATTGTGGGATTGATTGTGGAGAGTCATTGTGGATAAGCCCCCATTTGGTGTTCTTATTGCCAACCTCGGTACCCCGGAAGCACCGACTGCGAAAGCAGTGCGTTCGTACCTCCGAGAGTTTCTCAGCGACCGACGTGTGGTCGATGTTCCGCGTGTGTTGTGGTGGCTGATTCTGAATTTGGTCATTCTCGTCATCCGCCCACCGCGGGTAGCGAAAGCGTATGCTAAAGTCTGGGGCCCTGAAGGTTCTCCCTTAATGACGATTTCGCGCGCACAACAGCGTGCGTTAGCAGCGGCCTTAAAAGCCGAATACGGTCAGGACATTCCTGTGTCGTTGGCCATGACCTACGGCAAGCCCACGATGGAAGAGGCTGGCCGTGAACTTCGTAAGGCCGGTGCGGAGCGTCTGATTATATTGCCGCTGTATCCGCAGAACTCGTCGTCGACCACGGCGGCAGTTCATGATCGATACTCCAATGCGATGGCGCCTTGTCCGCACGTTCCGGCTGCTCGCTGGATCACCGACTACCACGTTCACCCAGGCTACATAGGTGCTCTGGCAAACTCAGTACGTGAGTATTGGGCTGAGCATGGCCAGGGTGATCGCCTGATGATGTCGTTTCACGGCATTCCGCAGCGATATGAAGATCGTGGTGATCCGTACCCAAGCCAGTGTCGGGCGACGGCAGCAGCCCTTGCCAGTGAGTTGGGGTTAAGTGATGAGCAGTGGATCTGTAGTTTCCAGTCGCGCTTTGGTCGCGAAGAGTGGGTGAAGCCGTATACCGATCACACGTTAGAAGATTGGGGTAAGGGCGGCGTCGGGCGTGTTGATGTTATCAGCCCGGCGTTTGCGGCGGACTGTCTCGAAACGCTGGAAGAGCTGGATATGGAAAACCGCGAGACCTTCATAGAAGCTGGCGGTAAAAACTATCACTACATTCCTTGTCTGAATGATCGCCCGGATCACATCGGCATGATGGTATCGCTGGTGAAAGAAAATGCGGGGGGCTGGTCTTAATAAAGCCACTGCTGTGCTTTTCGGTTAGCCTATCGTGCATTTTGATCATGGTTGTCCTCGTATCTTTGTGCAAAGATGCGGCAATCATAAAAGGTAAACAGCGATGAGTGATCACAATAAAGTCTTAGTTGAAGTGCAGGACCATATTGCCTGGGTGTACCTGAACCGCCCGGAAAAACTGAATGGTCTGGATCTGGATATGTTCCATGGTCTGGTCGCGGCAGCGAAAAAGATACGTAAGGATCGTAGTGTTCGTGCGGTGATTCTTGCAGCGAAAGGTGAGTCGTTCTCTGCAGGGCTCGACTTCAAGGCGGTCAGTAAGAATCCATCGATGATTCCGAAGCTGTTCCTCAAATTCCCCTGGACCAAAATGAACCTGGCGCAGCGTATTGCCCACATCTGGCGGGACCTGCCAGTGCCGGTGATCTGTGCGATTCATGGCAATTGCTTTGGCGGAGGGATGCAGATTGCGCTTGCCGCGGATTATCGCATTGCGACGCCGGACGCCAACCTCTGCATTATGGAAATGAAATGGGGCCTGATTCCTGACATGAGCGGCATGGTGACGCTGTCGCGTCTGACTCGCGTTGATATCGCTCAGGAACTGACCATGACTGGTCGTCAGTTCAGTGCTGAAGAGGGTTTCAGTTATGGGCTGATTTCGAAGCTGGCCGATGATCCTCTGGCGGAAGCAAAGGCGCTGGCCGAGACTATCGCGTCGAAGTCACCAGATGCCATTGCCGCAACCAAATATCTCTTCAAGAAAACCTGGAAAGCGGACACCTGGAAAGCGCTTCGTTGGGAACGTTGGGTTCAGACTCGTCTGTTGGGTCGCAAGAATCAGCAGATCGCAATGAAGAATGGTCTGGCGGGTAAAGGCACTGAGCCGAAGCCATTCAAAGATCGTAGTAGCTTTAAGTAAGTCCTTTAAATAGATTGGTTCCCCGGAACGGATCAGGTTCCTTCCTGAACGCCTCATCATCAGGCCATCGCGTCTCCGGGGCTGCGTCATAAAACCTTATTTCTGTTAAGGGATTATGACGAGCTCTGTTTGCTTTAATCTTCCCCTAAGAAGCCACCGGTCTGGTGGGCCCACAGTTGCGCATAGATGCCGCCCTGTGCAAGCAGTTCTTCATGCGTTCCCTGCTCGGCGATTTTGCCGTCATCCAGTACGATCAGCCGGTCCATTGCCGCGATGGTCGACAGACGGTGAGCAATGGCGATTACAGTTTTATTTTCCATCAGGCGGTAGAGGCTTTGCTGAATAGCCGCCTCTACTTCTGAATCGAGCGCTGATGTTGCTTCGTCCAGAATCAGAATCGGCGCGTCTTTTAAGAGCACACGTGCAATGGCGATGCGTTGGCGCTGACCGCCGGAGAGTTTGACACCGCGTTCGCCGACCTGAGCGTCGTAGCCCGTGTTACCTTCCGGATCGTGGAGATCACGGATGAAGGCATCTGCTTCAGCTTTGCGGGCAGCGTCGAGTACTTCTGCGTCACTAGCATCAGGCCGACCGTAGAGGATGTTGTCGCGTACGCTTCGGTGCAACAGGGAAGTATCCTGCGTCACCATGCCAATTTTTGATCGCAGACTCTCCTGCGACACCTGACTGATGTCCTGTCCGTCGATCTTAATCTGTCCACTATCGATGTCGTAGAAGCGCAGCAGCAGATTGACGAGTGTGGATTTACCCGCGCCTGAGCGCCCAACCAGGCCGATCTTTTCACCGGGTTTGATGGTCAGGTTCAGAGCTTCAAATACTGGATAGCTCTTGTCGTCAGCGCCTTCGTATGAAAAGTGCACATCATCGAGAGCGATCTCCCCGTGTGTTGCCTTTAGTTTTGGCGCATTCACGGGGTCGGTAATGGTCTGTGGTTTCGCCAGCGTGTTCATACCGTCAGCCACTGTGCCCAGATTTTCAAAGAGTGAACTGATCTCCCACATGATCCATTGCGCCATACCATTTACGCGTAGGGCCAGACTGACTGCAATCGCAATGGCGCCAACAGTGATGGCGCTGTCCATCCACAGCCAGATAGACAGGGCTGCGACGGTAAAGGCCAGCAGGTAGTTGATCATATTCACTGAAAAGTTCAGACCGGTGGCCAGGCGCATCTGGTGATATACCGTACCGAGGAAGCCATCCATGCTGTCACGGGCGTAAGACGTTTCCCGCTCTGTGTGTGAGAACAGTTTTACCGTCTGAATATTGGTGTAGCTGTCGACAACACGCCCTGTCATAACACTGCGGGCATCCGCCTGCTCTGTCGCAATTTTTTTCATGCGCGGCACAAAATAAAACTGAATACCTATGTAGGCCGCCAGCCAGACGACCATGGGCAGCATCAGTCGCCAGTCTGCTGTGCCAATCATCACCAGGGCTGAAATAAAGTAGACGAGGATATAGACCAGCACATCCAGCAGCTTCATTACAGTTTCCCGGACTCCCAGCGCCGTTTGCATCACTTTGGTGGCAAGGCGTCCGGCGAAGTCGTTTTCATAAAAGTTCAGACTTTGCTTGAGCAGATAGCGGTGCGCCTGCCAGCGAATGCGCATTGGGTAATTGCCGAGCAATGACTGATAGGTGATCAGGGCATGCAGTAATACGACGACAGGCATGGCGACCAGCACCACCAGGCTCATGAGCAGCAGTTTGGTGCCTTCGCTGGCAAATAAGGTGTCTGGGCTTTGCGTGGATAGCCAGTCGACCAGGTCACCCATAAAGCTGAAGAGGGTGACTTCAAGTATGGCGAGCATGGCGGTCAGACACGACATGGCCAGCAATGAGCCTTCCAGTCCTCGGGTGTAATGGCGGCAGAATGCATAGAGTCCCTGAGGAGGTTGCTCCGGATGTTCGGGAGGAAAGGGATTGATGCGTTTTTCAAAAAAGCTGAGCATAGATGTCCAGAGCCGGAGTGGAAGAGTAGTGCGAAACAGGAACCTTAACGGTTTCTGGGAGTCATTTTAACCTGAATTGTGCTTGCAGGCTCTGGCAGAGTCTGTTGCACTGGAACGGACAATCCGCCCTACGTGATTTTCTCATCGTAAGGGTAAGAAAATTTCACTGTACTGTTATTATAAATCCTCTATCTTTGCGCGACTTCAAACGCACAGCAGTCTGACCCTAAGGAGGTAGCGAGCCTGATGTTGACCCAACCGGAAGCCTATTACGACGCCGATACTTTTGCCCGCATTAAAGCGGCTGCAGATCAGCAGGAAACGCCTGTTCTGATCGTGGATACCAAAACCTTCGGCGAGCAACTGGATCACCTGATGGCTTGCTTCCCTTATGCAAACACCTACTACGCGGTGAAAGCGAATCCTGAGGTAGCAGTGCTGGAAATCCTTCGTGACCGCGGCTGTAACTTTGACATTGCCAGCCGTTACGAGCTCGACAAGGTGTTGTCGCTGGGTGTGGGTGGTGACCGAGTCAGTTTCGGTAACACCATCAAGAAGATAAAAGACATTCGCTACGCCTATGAGAAGGGGGTTCGTCTGTTCGCATCGGACTCAGAAGCCGATCTTCGCAATATTGCAGAAGCTGCTCCAGGGTCGAAAGTGTTTGTACGCATTCTGACCGAAGGCTCTCAGACCGCAGACTGGCCACTGTCGCGTAAGTTTGGTTGTCATGTGGACATGGCCATTGAGCTTTGCATTATGGCGCGTGACCTGGGACTGAAACCTTATGGTATTTCGTTTCATGTTGGCTCTCAGCAACGTGACATTGGTGCCTGGGACTCTGCGATCGCTAAGGTTAAGTGGATCTTCGAGCGCCTGAAGGAAGAAGAAAATATTGAGATGAAAATGGTCAACCTCGGGGGCGGGTTCCCGGCGAACTACATCAGCCGCACCAACCCTCTGGAGACCTACGCAGAAGAGATTACCCGATTCCTGAAAGAGGATTTCGGCGACGAGCTGCCTGACGTTATTCTCGAGCCGGGTCGATCACTGGCTGCGAACGCAGGTATTCTGGTCAGCGAAGTGGTGCTGGTCAGCCGCAAGAACCGTACCGGTCTGGACCGCTGGGTCTACACCGATATCGGCAAATTTGGTGGCTTCGTAGAAACAATGGACGAGGCGATCAAGTATCCACTCTATGTGGAAAAAGACGGTGACACTGAAGAGGTAATTATTGCAGGCCCGACCTGTGATTCGGCTGACATCCTGTACGAACAGTACAAGTATGAACTGCCACTCTCTCTCGAAGCCGGTGATCGTATGTACTGGTTCTCCACCGGCGCGTACACCACCACCTACAGTGCGATTGAATTTAACGGTTTCCCTCCGTTAAAAACGATCTGCATCTGATCTCTCCTGTAAAAAAAGAAGCCAGGCGCACAGCGTCTGGCTTTTTTTTATCACTCCGCTGACCCATATTCCGTTGTACTTCAGGGATTCGCAGAGAGTTGATCTTCGTTGACTGCGCTCCGCAGCACAGCCGGCTTATTTCCAGCCAATCTCAGTTACCGCGGCGACACGCAAAATAAATCGCCCTGAAAACATATCAGTTACGTGACGGTAGGTAGATTTCAGGGCTCGATTTTGCTCTGACGGTCGCGCGGCGCCTTTATTGTCTGGCGCCGCCTGAATGTCTGCTGAGCCCAGTAAACGAAGCTCTTATGCAGAAACGGATATGAGAGTCAGCTGGGTTATAAATCAGTTTTGACGACTCATTACAGCAACAAACATGGTATCGGAATCGACATCCGGTGCACCGAGCAGTCGCGAACTTTCCAGAGCAAAGTCAGCGTGATTTTTCAGAAAGGCTTCCACCGCATCTTCGTTTTCTTCCGCCAGCCAGCTACAGGTCGCATAGATCAGTTTACCGCCACTGCGCACAGCGTCACTCGCATGGTTTAACAGTTGTTGCTGCAAAGCAGTCAACTCGTTCAGGTAGTCGTCGTTGAGTCGATTGCGGGCGTCCGGGTTACGACGCCATGTGCCCGTAGCGGTGCAGGGGGCATCAATCAATACTTTATCGAAACCTTTCTGTCGGGCAATTTCTTTAGGCAAGCGCAAAGGTGCTTCGCCGTCCCAGACAAAGGTACGGATATTGGCAATACCGGCACGCTTGGCACGTTTTTTCAGCTCAGTGAGTTTGAATTCTTTGAGATCAGTGGCGACCACCGCACCTTTCCCGCCCATGCCGTCAGCGATGGCCAGGGTCTTTCCGCCAGCACCCGCACAGGCGTCCCAGATTTTTTCTCCGGGTTGCGCGTTCACTGCGGCTGCAATCTGTTGACTGGCAAAGTCCTGAACTTCAACACGACCTTCTTTATACGCATCGGTCTGTTGAACGCCGAAGCCACCGGTAGCGCACAGTCCGTGTTTATTGAGGTTAACCTCCACTCCGGCAGTCTTAAGTTCATCGCACAGAGCTTTCGCATCCTGTGCAGCGGCCGGACGCAACCAGAGCGGCGGACGGCTTTGCTGCATGCGCATAAACTCCTGTCGGTGCTTGTCGCTCCAACCAGACAGCTCCGTTCGACGGTCAATCACGCCGGCCAGAGACGCATCAATACCAAACCAGATATAAGCCAGTGGTGAATCCGGGTTCTTACGCACCCAGGCAGCGGTGTCGTCGACCGTTGTTTTGCGGCTGCCGGCCTGCCAGTCGTTGGGAATGTACCATTGCGAGTAGCTGCGGCGCTGAATCCAGAACCAGAAGTTATTGCGACTCAGGCTTTCTGCCTGCTCAGGGTTCCATTGCTCAGCCCAGGCTTGCCAATCCTGATCGAGGCCGCGTTCCTGGATAAGCTCAAGGGCACACGCGAGCTGGCGAAAGCGCAGTGCATGCTGCATGGCACTGCCGAGTTCCAGAGGCATGGTTTCGCGGAAGCGCTTACGCCAGCTGGCTGCTTCATGCTTGAGCCAGCGATCAAAGTGCGCGTTAGCGGGTTGGCTTAACCATTTCAGCCAGAGCGTATGAAGCTGGTTGTAGTTGATCAGTAAGGGCTTGTCGATCATAGGTGTCTCCGGCCGGTGAGAATGGCGGCGCAGTATACCCGAAAGTGATCAGCCCGTACTGCCTTGTCTGTATTGGCTCGGGCTGGCGCCGGACCAGTTTTTAAATGCTTTGGCGAAGTTACTTGCGTCGCTATAGCCTAGCTGGTCTGCAATCTGATCCACCGACAGCGTAGTATCCTTCAGCAGGCGTTGCGCTTTGCTATAGCGCAGCTCATCTTTGATCTGCTGAAAACTGCGCTCTTCGGCTTTGAGTTTTCGGTTCAGGGTCGCGGCCGACATAAACAGCATATTCGCGACATCCTCCACGGTTGGCATCTCTGCCAGGTGATCGTTAAGTATCTCTCTGACTTTACCCGCCATGGTATTGGTCTCGGTCACCTGTGTCATCGCCTGGGTTAGTTCCTGCTGGGCAAGATCGGCCAGTTTTGGATCAAAGAAGGGCAGCATGCCGTCGAGTGCCTTGCGGGGCCAGGTCAGGCAATTAATAGGGGCGCCAGTGTATACGGCGCAATTGGGCAAGATATCCTGGCTGGATAGGTCACCACGGCAGGCAATCTGAATCATGCTGCGCGCGTTACGTGACTCGGCAGGTACAAGAGTACGGCAGATGGTCTCGACGCTGGCCAGAAACGCCAGAACCATAAAAAATCCGGCCCGGCTGTCGGGAATACGGGTGGTGATGTAAAGGTGACGACTACTTTTGTCGGTTTCGCGACGCAGTTCAAACAGCTGCACGCGGGTTTCGATGAACTGTTCTACTTTACCCGCTGCATCTTCCATGGTGGCACTGTATTGGGCCGCGTAGCCCAGTGCGCCATGCTTGGAGAGGGTCATACGCTTGCCGAACTCCAGAGCAGCGGACAGGTCCACGTGCTCGAGGAAGTTGTCGATCAGTAGCAAAGCGGACTCATGTCCGATCTGCACGCTGGGCATGAACATCAGGTTTTCAGGTAGTCCGGTGCCCTCCAGGAGCGCAGACATGGGGATGCCACGCTCAAAGGCCATCTCGCCAAGCAGTATAAGGTAATCAGACGAGAGTCTGTGCTCACCCGATCCGATGGTTTTAGTCGTCATAGATACCAGATGCCAGTTTTGAACCACAGGGTGAAAGCATTGCACCCCAAAATATCCGGATCAGTATGTCATAGTGATTGCATGTCAGGTATGTGAATTCTGGCCAACGATACAGAAATTAACAATTCGTGGACGGGCTTCCCTAAGAGGGTGATCGTATGACTAATATTAAGAATAAATCTGCACAGGTTGAGATCAAACCGCGTCGCATGGCGTTCGATACTGAATCGCCGATGAATAAATACGCTTTTAAAAATAATTCACTGATCAGCACCTTTTTCTATGCGCTATCGGCGCTTTTCCCTGATGGTGAACGGTTCTTTATTCACTCCGTGCGTAACTACCGCGACGACATCAAAGACGAGACTCTGAAGGAGCAGATCCGTGGTTTTATTGGTCAGGAAGCTCACCATGGCGTATCGCATGAAGCGTTAAACCAGGCAATTACCGACATGGGCTTTCCCATGGATCGTATCGTCGGCCGCTTGCACAAGCGCGTTGATTTTCTGAAGAAATTCAGCCGCGAACGTCAGCTTGCTTTGACGGTTGCCATGGAGCACTTCACAGCGTCATTGGCGGAATTTTTGCTCAAGAATCCCGAAATACTCGAAGATGCAGATCCGACGGTTCGTAAGATGCTGCTGTGGCATGCTGTAGAAGAAATTGAACACAAGGCTGTCGCGTTTGATGTATATCGTGAGCACGTAAATGATGAGTTTATGCGTAAGCGGGTGATGGTGATTTCTATGATCAGTCTGTTTTCTCGTTTGGCTATGTATCAGGTCTGGCTACTGCGTTCGCAGCGTCACTTTCCAAGCTGGAGAGAGTGGAAAGAAGCCGCAGTATTTTTCTGGGGTAAGAAGGGCGTTCTTCGCGATAACATGAAAGGATTAGCGAAGTTCTTCAAAACCGGTTTCCATCCATGGGATATTGATCAGAACTACCTGATTGAGAACTGGGAAGAGAGATACCCCGATATTGCTGCACTGCAGGTGAATTAATCTGCCGAACGATATTGTTTGACGACGCCCGGCAATGCCGGGCGTTTTCGTCTGTGAGCAGCTCAGGCATAATGCCGCCAGATTTAATTCTGTGGAGCGCTTATGAAGCACGATTTCTGGCACGAACGTTGGGAAAAACAGGAGATTGGTTTTCACTTGAGCGATACCAATCCCGCCCTTACCAGTCACTGGCATACCATTCCTGTCGATCTAGGCGAGCGTGTTCTGGTACCACTCTGTGGGAAGTCGGTAGATATCCTATGGCTGCTGCGTGAAGGCTATCAGGTAGTAGGCGTAGAGTTGAGTGAAATTGCGCTGGATGCACTGGCTGAGTCGATCGAAGAGACCTTCAGTCTGGCGGTCGATAAGCAGCAGGTGGGTAACCTCATCCTCTACCGGGCTGCAGGTATTCTGCTGATTTGCGGTGATTGGTTCAGCCTGACTTCATTTGATACTGGGCCAATCGATGCGGTTTATGATCGTGCAGCACTGGTCGCAATGCCTGAAGAGATGAGGGCCGACTATGCCAGCCAGCTGCTGAAGGTGTCAGAAAATGCACCTCAGTTGCTGGTTACGTTTGAGTACGACCAGAACGAGATGTCGGGACCGCCGTTTGCTGTGGATCAGGCACAGGTTGAGTCGTTTTACGCCGATGCGATGAACATTGATCTGATGGCTGATAAAGACTGCCTGGTTGATGAGCCCAAGTTTCGCGAGCGTGGCCTCTCTGCGTTGCGTGAAAAAGTGCTTCGCCTCACGCCAAAGGGCTGACCTCGGTAATTACAATGCTCTGGTCGGAGGGATAGCGCCAGCGGATGTTCAGATCCCATAGACGCACGCCGTATTCCCGTTCAGGATCATGCGCCTGGTAGGCTGGGCGTGGGTCCTGAGCCAGGCACTCCTCAATAACAGCAATGACATTCTCGTTGAGTCTGGCGGCTTCTGTAGTCGCCTGTCGACGGGCTTCTTCGGACCAGCTCACAGTGAGCGGTTCTGGTGCTGAAGGCGCTATCGCATTTGTCGCATCAGGTACAGAGTCGGTGTAGGGCACGTAAGGTTTTATATCGACAATGGGGGTGCCGTCGAGAAGGTCTGCGCCCGAAACCAACAACGTGGTGCCTTCTATTTTCTCAATTTTGACCAGTGACTGGCCCAGTCCGTTGGGGCGGTGCGTACTGCGTGTCGCGAATACCCCAATGCGCTGATTACCACCTAACCGTGGCGGACGGACACGCAGTGATTCCGGGCGGCTTCCAACACCATGAAAACAGAATATCAGCCAGATGTGCGACACCCGCTCCAACCCCTGTAGTGCTCCGGGGTCGTCAAACGGTGCCTGTAACTCTATCCAGGTGAGTACCGAAGGTGCCAGGCCGGGTTGACGAGGGATGGCAAACTTCTCTTTGTAAGGGGATCGGGCTAACGCCAGAATGTCTAAAGTGGGCATATAGGTCTCCGTTGGCGACTGGCAGTATACCGCTTTGGCGTGAGTGACGGGACTTCCCCCGGTAGCTGGCTCTTGTGGATACTCCTTTAATCGGTGAATTGCGTTATCATCAAGCCCGGACAGTAGTTTGTCCCTCTGAAATTTTTGTTGATTGAATAGTTAAGGATCAGAACCTATGAGTGGTTTGCAGGATCGAGTACAGGATACGAAAGAGCGCTTTCAGGACTGGATGGCAGATCGAAAGGACGCCAAAGGTGGTTCCGGACGTCTGATCGTCTGGCTGGTGGTGTTATATCTTCTGGTTGCGCTGGTAGTAGGTATGTTCTGGTCGCAGGAGCCGGAGACATTTAACGTACAGGCGTCAGCGAATACGCGGGCAGAAGAAATGGGTGTTCAGCCAGTTCGTGGCTTCACCACTACCGCTACCCTGATGAAGATCACCGAAACCATGCTTTACAAGCCGGGTGGCTATCTTTCGAACGATATTTTCCCGCCGGGGGTGTGGCTGGATAACATTCCTAGCTGGGAGTTTGGTGTACTGGTTCAGGTACGTGACTTCTCCCGTGCACTGCGCAAAGACTTCAGCCGCTCGCAGAGTCAGTCGACGGAAGATAAAGATCTGGAAATTGCTGAGCCGCAGCTGCATTTTGACGGTAACAGCTGGTTGGTCCCTGATTCCGAGGGTGAATACAAGCGTGGCCTCGAAGCTCTGCAGTCTTACCTGACCCGCTTGTCTGATCCAAATGAGCCGACGGCGCAGTTCTACGCACGTGCGGACAATCTGCGTCAGTGGTTGCTGGATGTTGAAACCCGCCTGGGTAGCCTCTCTCAGCGTCTGAGCGCATCGGTAGGCCAGCGTCGTCTCAATGAAGATACAGGCGCGACTCCTCTCCCTTCAGAGGAAGAGGTAAGAACTCCGTGGACTGAGGTTGACGATGTGTTCTACGAAGCGCGCGGCACTTCATGGGCGCTTCTGCACCTTATGCGTGCTATCGAGGTAGATTTCCAGGAGGTTCTGGAGAAGAAGAACGCGTTGGTTGGTCTACGTCAGACCATCCGCGAACTGGAGGCTACACAGGAAGCACTCTGGTCTCCAGTGGTACTGAATGGCAGTGGGTTCGGTGTTTTCGCTAACCACTCGCTGGTACTCGCGTCTTATATCTCCCGAGCTAATGCGGCGATTCTTGACCTTCGTGAGCTGCTTGCTCAGGGTTAATTGCTGACCTCTACAGATGCCGCACGCCTTGCGGCATCTGTTCTTTACTCTCCCAAAAAGTAAGAACTCTTCTACATTTCAATAAGACACATGGCGCATTTACGTTTTGTTGTCTGGTTTTGTTGGCCTGTTTGTGCATAACTATGTGCTAGGTGGCCCTTTCTGCCTTGACGGAAGGGAATCACGATTGTCCCGGATTTGGACCTTCAACATTGAAAGCACTCATAACAATAATTACGAGCGCGTGTTTACTGGTTGCCTGTGGAGGTGGCTCTGGAACGTCAGACGATACTCCAGCTCCGCCGGATACCGCACCAGCTACGCCAGAAGAAACCGTAGATACCGACGATGATGGTATTCCTGATTCTCAGGATGACGACATCGATGGGGATGGCGTGCGCAACGCCGAAGACGCTTTTGTATTTGACGCCGGCGAATGGGCGGATAGCGACTTTGATGGCATCGGTAACAATGCCGACGCAGACGATGATAATGACGGTTACTCCGATAGTGATGAAGTCGCGGCTGGCTCTGCCCCCTTGGATGCGAGCGATACGCCGGCAGATCTCGACGGCGACTTTATCCCTGACGTTCTTGATGACGATATAGACGGCGACGGTGTTCTGAATGATTTAGACGCCTACCCTTACGATCCAGAAAGGAGTGAGCCTGATGTTGTTACTGAGCCTACCGAACTGGACACTGAACTTCTGGCGCTTATCGCTGACATTGGGTTTGATCCTTCCGAGCTGACAGATCGTATAGTCCCTCAGCCGGGAGATGCGTTGGTCGAGCTGGGTAAGGAGCTGTTTTTCTCCAGATCTCTCAGCTTTGGTGATGATGTTGCCTGTGCGAGTTGCCACGACCCGAGACTTGCTGGAACCGATAATCTCAGTTTGCCCGTCGGCGTTGGCGCTCATAATCCGCTGATTGTCGGGCCTGGGCGCCGACATGATGGGAACTACTACATCGACCCTAAAGCTGACTTTGGTCCGAACGTACCTCGCAATAGTCCGACGACCTTTAATATTGCTTTCTATGACCGAGCTATGTTCTGGGATGGGCGTATTGAAACCATCGAGTACGATCCGGGAGACCTTTACTACGTAGGTGTCGATACTGGTGCCCCGAATGGTGAAGGTCAGTTGATGCGAACACCGGACAGCCAGTTCCGTGGACCAGATAACAAGGCTGGTCCCAACCTGACTGCTGCTCAGGCACGCTTTCCGGTAACTTCTGTGGTTGAAATGCGCGGCTTTGATCCTGCCGCAGGTCTTACCTCATACGATACTCGTGATCTGATTGCAGAAAAATTGCTTGATCGTGGTTGGGAAGGATACTTCCGCGATGCCTTCAACGATTACATTAGTCTTGATAGAAAGCTGATCACTTATGACCGCATAGCGATGGCACTTGGCGAGTATCAGCGCTCGCAGGTTGCACTGGATTATCCGTTCTCGCGTTATGTTGACGGTGACATTAATGCGATTTCTGAAGAGGCAAAAGAAGGTGCGCTACTCTTCTTTGGCGAGGGTAAATGTTTCGGCTGTCATGCAGGTGCTAAGTTTTCCGATGAGCAATTTTATCCCTTGGCAACGCCACAGATAGGGCGTGGTAAAAATGTCTTTTCTCAGGACTTTGGTCGCTATAACACGGTACCGGATGTATCAGATAAATTCGCTTTCCGTACTCCCAGTTTGATTAATGCCGAGCTCACATTCCCCTATATGCATGCCGGCTCTATCGCGACACTGGAAGAGGCCATACGTTGGCATTTCGATCCGGTAGCACAACTTGAAGGGTATGATTATAGCCTTGATCATCTTGCCCAGTTTGCTGGCCTCAATATTAATACAAGCGGCCACCAGGCTCAGGTTCCGGCAATTTCTGCGGCTTATCAGCAATGGCGCTCCAATAAGTCACGTAGATACAATCGTGTACCCAGTGTCGTCTCGAGCGAGAAAGTCTCACAGTATGCGGCCTTTATTCGGAGCTTGACTGCCGATTGTCTGAAAAGCAGCGTTTGCGTCGAACAATGGATGCCAGATTACACATCGGTCGACCCCGATGGGTTCCGGCTTGAACCAGAGTTCTCCTTCTTCGATAACACTGCTGTTTTTGACGTATTTCCTCCTGCTCCAGGAGAATCAGTTGCCCCAGTCTTTCCTGATCTTTCTGAGATAGAGCCAGCTAATATATCGTCCTGTGTGGCAATGGATGTGGATAGTCGCCCGGAAATTGATCTTTCTGTTGGCTTCAGAAAAGTAGTCCTTTCCGGGTTGAATGAGTCACACAGAGTTGGGCCAGAAATACTCGACGATATTGTCAGTACTGCGGAAGTTGCCCTGGTGATAGGTTCTATCGCTTCCGCAGATATTGATGGTGATTGTGATTTTGATCTCGCCATTGGACTTGGTAAAGAGAAAGGTATTCAGATATATCTCAATGAGAACGGACGTTTTGAAAAAGCACCGGATAATATGGGTATCGATAGTAGAGGTGATATTGCTGCTTTCTCTATGACTGATATCAATGGTGATGGTTGGCCGGACCTGCTGGTCGGTCATGTATACGAGCCGGACAGTAAGTTATGGTTGAACAATGGTGGTGATGGTTTTCTTCGGGTAACTCAGTTTGGCCATGATACGGTGCGCACAACTCATAACTCGACTTTTGCTGATATCGATAACGATGGTGATCTGGATATATTCAGTCACAACTGGGACTTTATGCGCACGGCAGAAGAAATCCATATCTGGAAGAATGATGGCCGGGGCTTGTTTGAGCCCTGGCAGGATGACGTTGTTTACGGCGCATTTGGCGATCGGGATTATACCTTTGCTGCTAACTTCGCGGATGTGAATAAAGACGGTAATCTGGATATCCTGGTTGCTGCAGATTTTCAGCGCTCTCAAGTCTTTCAAGGGGCTGATTCTGGGACATTTTTCAATGCGACCCGAGCCAGTGATATAAAAGACTACAATGCGATGGGGGCTGCTGTAGGAGATATTGACAACGATCAGGATCTTGACTGGTTTGTTACCAATATACAGTTTCCGATCGCGGGTTATGCTCCCTTTGTTAATCGGATGTATTTGAATGAGTCAAGTGAAGGCGGTGATATTCAAATGAACGAGGTTGCTGCACATGTTGGTGTCGAGGATGGCCTTTGGGCATGGGGTACCTGCATGAAAGATTTTGACAATGATGGTTGGTTAGATATCTTTCATGTAAATGGGTTCGGCTATGCTAATAACACCTTTGAGCATCCGTTGTTCGAAGTACTCTCGTGGCTTGGAATTACCGGAGTCTATGACCTAGTGGATTCCAATGTTGGTGGGCTAGTCAGTTCTCTTTACGGCTATTTCGGTGGCTTTACGCAAGTGAACGAAAGGCTCGGAAATGGTTACCTAAATGAAAGCCAGTTCATGTCAGAGCTGGAAGCACTCATCCAGTCATCGAAAGAGCTCAATGAAAGGCTGGGTGAGGAGACTTACGCTCTTGAATATTTTTATGGCACGCCAGCCCGGTTGTTTATGAATAATCAGGATGGCACCTTCCGTGAGGAAGCTGCATTGCGTCATATTGATGATACTGGTGAAGGCCGGGGAATTGTCTGTAATGACTTTGATCGAGATGGCGATATCGACATCGTAATTATGAACCACAGTGGATTTCCATCGTATTATGAAAATCACTTCCGTCGTTTAATTACTGCGGACGACAACTTCCTGAATGTAAGACTTCGTGGTGTTGGAGGTAATCAGTCCGCTTACGGTGCCAAGGTCTATGCGACCAGTGAAACACTCAACCAGTACCGGGAAATGCGTTTTGAGAATAATTACATGTCCAATAATGCACCAGAACTCCACTTCGGCTTAGCAGGCGATAACGCTGTCAGCGAACTGCGAGTAGAGTGGCCAGATGGTGAAGTGACAATTGTCAGCGACGTTCCCGCCAATCAGTTTATGGTTATTGAGCACCCGTCGTACAACGACTGACATGTAACAAATCCTTCATAAAGCTGTAGTAAATTCGCCTCCGTTTCATTCTCGGGGGCGTGCGCCCCCAGTAATTACCGGGGGAATCATGAGTTTTAAGCGCCTCATCAGTACGGCCGCGATCACCAGTAGTTTCTGCTTCGCTCCAGCGCATGCAGCAGAAGTTGTCTTTTACATCACCGAAGATGGCAGCGCGGCGGACGCCGTGTCGGTCGCTGTTAATGGCCAACGTCAGATAGTCAACCCTCAGGGCTTTGTAACCTTTGAACTGCCTGCCGATAGTTACACTGCAGAACTATCGCAATACGGTGCCTGGGTAGGAGAGGCTGATTTCACCCTCGAAAATGACGACTCTTCAGAAGACGTATTTGTTGAGATTTTAGGTGGTGAAGCCATTGCTGAAACCAGCTCGTCTGACGCCGCTGGCGGTGTAATCAAAGGTCAGTTGATATCCAACGAGACTGGTGGCCCAGTATCAGGTGCTCGTGTATCTGCGGCGGGTACAGACCTTGGGGTGATCACTGACGATGATGGCAGCTTCTCACTCGAGTTACCGCGCGGTAACTACACTCTGACTGTTGCTCACCCAAGCTATCAGAGAGCTGAACTTAACGTAAACAGCATGCCCGGCGTGCCGGTTGATCTGAATGTTGAAGTCGGGATGTCCGGGAATGGCGTTATTGAAGAGGTCGTGGCCGTTGGTACTTATGTTGCTGATTCTGCAACCAGTCAGGAACGTGATGCCAGCGCTGTCCTGGATTCGATTGGCGCGGAGCAGATGTCTCAGTTTGGTGACTCCAGTGCGGCGTCCGCGCTAAAGCGTGTTGCTGGCGTGGCCGTTGTTGGTGGTCAGTTTGCAGTCGTTAGGGGTCTTCAGGGGCGTTATATATCTTCTACCTTGAACGGCGGTTTGATGCCAAGTACAGATCCACTTCGTCGTGATGTTCCACTGGATCTTTTTCCGGCCAATGTTCTTGGCGGTATCAATATTCAGAAATCATATACACCTGAGCTTCCGGGAGACACAACGGGTGGCATCATTATGATGACCACCAAGGATCTTCCTGACGGACCGGTGAATAAGATAAAGGGCTCTCTTGGCGTCAATATGCGGACTACCTTCAGTGATGTTGCGTATTACGATGGTTCAGAGACTGACTGGATGGGCGTTGATGACGGAACGCGAGATCTGCCAGCTGCTTACGCTGCAATATCTAACAATGGTGAAGACGCTATTGAAGTTTGTACCTTCGACCCTGAAATCTGTACCAGCCCTGAAGATGCAACGAAGGCTTTTAATTCATTCGACCACAACTTCGCTGTAAAGAATGTACAAGCAAAACCAGAGAAAAGTATTGCATATCAAATCGGCACACTGAGAGATATTGGCCCTGGGGATCTGGGCTATTACGCAGCGCTACAGTACAAGGATAAGTGGACGGCCAGGCATGATGCAGAGGTTGATGACCTCGGTGTCGTGGGTACCTATGAAAGGACCAAGCGGAATATAGATGCGACAGGTTACTTTGTCGTGGGGTATGAAGACGAAAATATGGTGTTGAACAGTAAGACAACCTTACTACGAAATACTGAAAATACTATTAAAGTTGCACAGCTTTTAGATGTCGATGAAGAGCAGCCTCAGGATGAAGTAATCTTGCAATGGGTTGAGCGACAGTTTCTGGCTCAGCACTTTCTCGGAGAGTACTACTTCGATCAGAAAAACAGTCTGGATTGGCGTATAAACCTGGGCCAGACGAAACGTAATGAGCCAGATCGCCGTACCTACCAATACCTTGCAGGTAATCTCAGTAACTCGACCGTAGAGCGACGCTTCTCTGAGTTGGTCGAAGATTCGCTGGATATTGGCTTTGACTATAAGTACGAAACCAACCTTTCTGCAGAGACACTGTTAAAACTTAAATTTGGTGCTATGGCATCAGAAAAGGAACGGGAGGTCACTCTGGTTCGTGTAGGTATGGATGCTAACCCTGCAAGTGGTATCGACTTTTCTTCTGGAATTGAAGAGATAATAAATGATGAGAATGTCGATGATGGGTTCGTACGGTATCAGTCCAGAACAGCAGCAACTGATAGCTACACAGCGACTGACTCTGTTACTGCTTATTACGGTTCTTTCGGATTGGACTTCTATTCCTTGCAGTTGCTAGCAGGTGCAAGGTCGGAAACCTCAGAGCAGACTCTGACTTACCCTAATAGCAATAGCGATGAGAGTTCATTATCGTCTACCAATCTTCTGCCAATGTTTTCCCTGAACTATCAGGCTATGGAAGATCTTCAGTTCCGCTTTGCTGCAAGTCAGACAATATCGCGCCCTGGGCTAACTGAGCGATCTCTTTCTGTGCAGTTTGATCCGGATACTGACGAAGCGATCATCGGTAATCCAGACCTTGTGATTTCTGAAATAACAAACATTGATGTCAGAAGTGAATACTACTTTTCTGAATCAGAAAGTATGAGTCTTGCCTACTTTACTAAAGATATAACTGCGCCAATTGAGCGAACTATCCCTGACGGTTCGGGATCTGCTGCACGCGGTGTTACTTTCCGGAATGAAGACAGTGCTGCCGTCAGTGGTATTGAGTTTGATATCCGAAAGAATTTCATTGAGACCATTTATGGCAGTGCTTTCGTTGCGGGCAACCTTGCATTGATCGATGCAGAAGTAACCTTGAGTGAGGAAAGTGCTCGCTTCGAAGGGCGAGATAGCAGACGCCTGCAGGGACAGAGTGAAACGCTGGCGAACGTACAGCTAGGCTTTGATGGAGAAGAGTACGGTCACTCTCTCACTCTTTTGGTGAATTACGCTGGTGATCGTATCTATAAATCTGCTCGGAGTATTGAGCCTGAATTTGAAGAGGCGAGAACTGTCGTTGACCTGGTTTATAAATGGGAACCTTCGGAGCGTCTTGAGTTGAGTGCGAAAGCCGGAAATATCACAGACTCTGCAGTGAAATTTAGTCGCAATGACGAAATTACTGAACAGTACTACGAAGGTACGACTGCTAGCCTGAGCTTCTCTTACAGTTTCGAATAATAAACTAATCCTTTGTAATTTAAGTGTCATAAAACGCGGTTAGTCTTTGCCGCGTTGATTTAATAAACCTTTGAGAGAACAGCTATGGAACTCAACAAAAATATTCTTGCGATTTCAATTTTGAGCGCAACCCTCGTCGGTTGTGGTGGTGGTAGCAGCAGTAGCAGTAGCGATGACGACACGACTACTCCAGTTGCGGGCACTCCAGACTTTGTTACCTGTAATGCGGACGAAACCATTTGTACTCTCGAAGGTACAATTGATCAGGACTTCACTCTTGAGTCTGGTATCGAATGGCGTCTTGGTGGCTTCACGGTTGTTGGCTCAGGTGGTTCTGTACTGGCAGACGCAGCTGCCGTTACTGCAGCTAAAGAAGCTGGTGTAACCCTGACAATTGAACCTGGTGTACACGTAAAAGCGTTCAGCACTGGTGCTCTGCTGGTTACTCGTGGTTCAAAACTCATGGCTGAAGGTACAGCTGCTCAGCCGATCACTTTCAGTTCTATCCAGGACGAAGACTTTGACGGCCTTGGCGAATGGGGCGGTGTTATTGTACAAGGCTTTGCACCACAGTATGGCCCAGGTGATACTGGCGCATGTTTTGGTTCAGGTACTGTGTGTAACGTTGAAGGTGAAGGTGGCGACGAAGTAGGTAACTTCGGTGGTAATGAGCCAGCGGACAATAGCGGTGTGATCAAGTACGTTCGTATTGCTGAAGGCGGTAAAGTTGCCGGTCCAAACAACGAGATTAACGGTCTGACTCTTCAGGGTGTGGGTCACGGTACTACTGTTGAGTACGTACAAGTGCACAACAACCTGGATGACGGTGTTGAGTGGTTTGGCGGTACTGTGAACGCTAAGTATCTGGTGCTGACTGGTAACGATGATGATGACATCGATTTCGATGAAGGCTTCAAAGGTAATATCCAGTACGCCATCATTCGCAAGAACCCTGCTCTGGTTGCACCAAGCGGTTCTAACGACCCTCGTGGTATCGAAGCGAACTCTTCCGATGATGAGTACGTGCCTCAGACAGAAGGAGCCCTTGCGAACATTACTCTCGTTGGTGCTTTCATGAGTAACGACGAGCCTGCTATGCGTCTTCGCGGTGCGCTGACTGCTAATGTATACAACACTGTTTCTTACGGTTTCGAGCACTGTGTTCGTATTGACGATGCCAACACAGATAAAGATAACGGAACAGGTTCGACAGTTGCAGGCGTCGATGGTATCGACGAATTGTCTGATGTAACCCTCAACAATGTTATCGGTAACTGTGGCGACCTGGGTGCTGACGAGTTCTACGAGGAACGTACGGAAGACGCTGGCAGCAACAATGGTTATGACAATACTGTAGTCATTGATTCTGCGGGTGCTCTGGCTAACTCTTCAGCGACCGTTACTCAGATGGATTTTGCTGAAGTAGATAACGGTTCAGGTTTCGCATTCGACAACACAACATATATCGGTGCAGTTGAGCCTGGAACTTCCGAAGCAGATGCTTGGTGGGCTGGTTGGATCATCGAAGGCTCTCTCGACGATATCGAGACTCAGGATCCTACCTTCGACCCTACTCCTGCTGACTAATCAGTAAGAGCTCCAGTAAAACGGCACCTTCGGGTGCCGTTTTTCGTTTTACGACAGCTGTATGTAATTTCTCTGTAGTAATTCTGCAATGTCACAGAATTGTCATCTTTTCTTCGTATTCTTCTCGCGAATTCAGAAACGCCGGTTTCCGGCCATTCTTTTAATTGGGTATTTAACATGGCAACAACTAAACGCCAGGCATCGCGCCTTCTGAGCGCTATCGCTATTGCTGGTATGAGTTTTACGGGCGTCGCCTCTGCTGCAACGCTGGATGATGCGGTCGAACAGGGTGTCGAGCGCGTAGAGCAGGCACAGGCTTCTCAGCAGACTATCGATTCAATCGACAAAGACATTCGTGCTACCGAGCGCGACTATCGTGCGCTGATGAAAGAAATCGAAGGCCTGAATGTTTACGTTGCTCAGCTGGATCGCCAGCTGGACGCACAGGCAAAAGATCTGGCAAGTATTGATAACAGTATGAGCCAGGCCGCTCTGGTTGAACGTCAGATTACACCACTGATGCTGCGCATGATTGACGCAGTAAATCAGTTTGTTGCTGCTGATGTCCCTTTCCTCAAAGAAGAGCGCATGGCGCGTGTTTCTAAGCTCAATGATCTGATGGGGCGTTCTGACGTCACTGCCGCTGAGAAGTACCGCAAAGTGATGGAAGCTTATCAGGCAGAAATTGAGTACGGCCGCACTATCGAGTCGTACCGTGGTGAGCTGGAAGGCGAAACTCCGCGCGAAGTCGACTTCCTGCGTATTGGTCGTATTGCTCTGGTGTATCAGTCCCTGGACGGACAAGAGTTGGGTATCTGGAACACGAACTCCAACAGCTGGCAGCCTCTGGCGCCAGAGTATAAGAGCAAAGTGATGGCGGGTATCCGTATTGCGCGTGAACAGGCTGCACCAGATCTGATTAAAGTTCCGGTCGCTGCTCCTATGATGGCTCAACGGGAGGCGAACTGATGAAACTCCGTAATCTATTCCTTGGCGGTGTATTTGCACTGGCAATGCCGCTAGTTTCAGTGGCAGAAACAGCCAACCTTGATCAGCTTCTGAACCTCGTAAAAGAAGGTCAGGCGCGTGACAACGCTGAATTTGAACAGCGTATCGCTGAATTCCAGGGCTCAAAAGCCAAGCAGGAGCAATTGGTTCGTGATGCGATGGCTGAACGTGATCGCCTCGAAGCTCTGAGTGCCGATAAAGAAGAACAGTTCCGCGATAACGAACTTGTGGTTGCAGAAAAGCAGGCTCAATTGAACGATCGTCTGGGTAGCCTGAAAGAACTCTTCGGTGTGCTGCAGCAGGTCGCTGGCGATACCAAGAGTGTTTTCGAAGGCTCTGTGATCAGCTCTGAACTGCCAGGTCGTGAAGCATTTTTGACCGACCTTATCCGTGTTGCAGGCGCCACCTCTGAACTGCCATCAATTGAGCAGCTTGAGCGCCTCTGGTTTGAGATGCAGCGTGAAGCGACGTATAGCGGTCGCATTGCAAGCTACAACGCAGATGTTGTAACACCAAGTGGCGAAACAACTCAACAGCAGGTTGTTCGTATCGGTGGATTCAACGCGGTTTCTGACGGTAAGTATCTGAACTGGGACATTGAATCAGCGCGCCTGATTGAGATGGATAAGCAGCCAGGTGCACGTTACACCGATGGAATTACAGCTCTTGAATCTGCGAGCGGTAATGAGTTGACCGGTTTCTGGATTGATCCTTCTCGAGGCCAGTTACTGAAAATTATGGGGCAGTCGCCAGAATTGGGTGATCGCGTAGACCAGGGTGGTGTTGTTGGTTACATCATTCTCGCACTGGGTGCCGTCGGTATCTTGCTGGCGATCTGGCGCATGATTGTTCTTAACATCGAAGCGGGTCGTATCAATAAGCAGATGAAGACTGAAAGCGTTGACGAAAAGAATGCGCTTGGTCGTGTAATGGCTGTATTCAATGCCAACAAGAAAAGCGACACCGAAACGCTTGAGTTGCATCTCGGTGAAGCTATTGCGGCAGAAATTCCACGTCTGACCCGTGGCATCGGCTGGATCAAAATCATTTCGGTTGTTGCACCACTGCTCGGTCTTCTGGGTACGGTGACCGGCATGATCGATGTGTTCGAAACCATGTCTCTGTTTGGTACCGGCGATCCTAAGCTGATGGCGGGTGGTATTTCTCAGGCGCTGGTTACTACGGTATTGGGTCTGGTTGCAGCGATTCCTTGTGTGTTCCTGCACACCCTGACGAACAACCGCAGCCGTGCACTCATTATGATTCTGGAAGAGCGTGCTACTGGCATCCTGGCTCGCCAGTCTGAACAGCAACAAGCGAAAGCAGCCTGATCATGATCTTTGGTGAAGTATACGAACCGGTTTATCTGTTCATGGAGCGTGGAGGCGACGTCCTCTACGCCATCTTCGGACTGATTCTGCTGCTCTGGTTATTTGTACTGGAGCGTGCCGGGTACTTCGCATTTTCTCACCGCAACGCTATGCAGCGCGCAGTGAGTGAGTGGGAAGCTCGTACCGAGCGTAAATCCTGGGCGGCGCATCAGATTCGTGAAGATCTGATCGCCTCCCTTCGCTCAGACCTGGAAGCGAACATGACCACGATCAAAATGCTGATCGGCATGGCGCCTCTGTTCGGTCTGCTCGGTACCGTTACCGGCATGATTGAAGTATTTGACGTGATGGCATTTTTTGGCAACGGCAGCCCTAAAGCGATGGCTTCCGGTATTTCCAAGGCCACGATTCCGACCATGGCCGGAATGGTAGGTGCCCTGACGGGAGTGTTCGCTCAGTCCATGCTCGAGCGATACATCAAACGAGAAAAAATCCGTATCGAAGATCGTCTGACCTTTGATCATTAATTCGGGAATAAGATTATGAGACGCAGTTTTTCTGCCAGTCAGCAAGTAGAAGCCGAGGGTGAGATTGATATCACCCCGATGCTGGACGTTGTATTTATTATGCTGATTTTCTTTATCGTGACCGCGTCGTTCGTTAAAGAATCGGGTATTGAAGTTAATCGTCCTGATGCGAGCACCGCTCAGGCGAAACCACGCGCAAACATCCTGATCGCCATTAATGAAAATGACGAAATCTGGATTAATAAACGCCGCGTTGACGAGAGTCAGGTCCGCGCAAATATCGAGCGTCTGCACGCTGAAAATCCGCAAGGAACCGTTGTGATCCAGGCGGATGAAGAAGCGAAGACCCGTAAGCTGGTGGCAGTGATGGATGCTGCACGTCAGGCCGGAGTCTACGACGTCTCACTGGCCACAGAGGCGATGTAAGATGCCGGTTGTTGTCCGTTTTGGTGGCGCGCTTGCCGTCGCATTCGTCGCCACCATCGCTGTGTTCTGGATGATGCAGAGCCTGATCAGTACGGGTGGTTCAGTCACCATGCCGACTGACTATGGTCGTATCCAGAGTTTCGTGATGAACGAGCCAGATGACGAAGTTCAGACTAAAGACCGTCAGCCTGAGAAGCCACCGGCACCGCCAAAAGAACCGCCGCAGCCAGACATGGTAAAGCCTGAGTTCAATTCTCAGAACGCCGCTGATCTGTCGATGGGTGCACTGGATATCTCTGCCGATCTTGCGTTGGATGCAGGCCTGAGCGGTGCAGGTAGCGATGGTGAGTTTATGCCGATTGTTAAAGTCGCGCCGACTTACCCACGCCGTGCAGCTCAGCGAGGCATTGAGGGCTATGTCGTCGTCGAGTTTACCGTAACGTCACTCGGTACTGTGACTGATCCAGTCGTGCTTGAAGCCGAGCCACCGGGTGTATTCGATAAGGCTGCGTTGGATGCAGTTAAGAAATTTAAATATAAACCCCAGGTAGTTGAGGGAAGTGCAGTAGATGTACCCGGGGTTCGTAACATTATCCGCTTCGAGCTGGATAAGTAACGTATAAAACTGGAGTGAGTGTTTTATGAAAAAGTTACCGTTAGCATTAGTGATGAGCGCATTGTTGGGTGGCATGCCATTTGTGGCAGTTCAGTCGGTACTCGCTACTGAGGAAGCGGCAGATAATGCGCAAGAAGAAGCCTCGTCGGGCCCTCGTGTTCGCAGAACCATGACACTTCGTGAGATTGTATTTGAAAAGCTTGAGGAAGCGCAGCAAGCTGCTGATGCCGGTAACTTTGACGAAGCCTTGCAAACACTTGAACGATTGGAAAAACGTAAGCGTAATTCTTACGAGAGAGCGATGACGCACAACATGTACGCCTACGTTTACTCGACTCAGGAAAATTACGCGGCAGCGATTCCTGAATACGCAAAAGTTATCGAGATCGATAACGCGCCAGACAGTCTGAAACAGACGACGCGTTATACGCTGGCAAAACTGTACATGCTTCAGGAACGTTACGCTGAGTCACTGGCGACCATTAACGAGTGGATGTCACAGTCAGATAAAATCAATGCTGACGCCTACATGTTCCGTGCTCAGGTTCAATACCAGCAGGAAGAGTATGAACTGGCAGGCGATGATATTGCGACTGCAATATCTATGCGTGAAGAAGCGGGTTCACGCGTTACCGAAAGCTGGTTACTGCTACAGCGTGCCGTGATGTTTCAGTTGAAAGATTATGATGGCCTCGCAGAGACTCTGGAAAAGCTTGTTGCGACTTATTCTAAATCTGAATACTGGATGCAGCTGGCGGCTGTGTACAACGAGCTGGGTCGTGAAGACGAGGAACTGGCGACGCTCGAAACAGCGTACGACCAATCACTTTTCAGCAAAGAACCTGAGTATCTCAATTTTGCTCAGGCGTTGTTGAGCCGTGAAATTCCATACAAGGCAGCGCACGTTCTGGAAGCAGGAATGGACGCAGACATTGTTGAGAAGAGCGCGCGTAATCTGTCGTTGTTGGGCGATGCCTGGATGCTGGCGAAAGAATACGACAACGCGATTGTTGTGATGACACAGGCTGCGGATGCCTCCGGAGAAGGTCGTGACTACTTTAAGCTTGCTCAGATTTATACCGAGCGTCAGGAGTGGAGTAAGTCACTTGAGTTCAGTAATAAAGCATTGAATGCTGGTGATCTGAAGGCACCTTACCAGGCATTAATTATTAAAGGGCTTGCTCAGTACAATCTTGATCAGCTTGAGGCAGCGTCGGTGACCTTCTTTAAGGCAGCCTCTTATCCGGCGGCTGAAAAAGTTGCTCACCAGTGGCAGGACTACATTGAGAGTGAACAGCAGCGTCGGGAATACATTGCTAACGCTGGTTAACACTGAAAAATAAGCATAAAAAAGGGGAGTCGCTTGGCTCCCCTTTTTGATACATGATCAGCGTCGATTTTTTATTAACGCTTAGGTGTCCACGCCCAGATCATCTCAGCGGTTACGCTTTCAGTACCTTCTGCATCTTTCAGTACCACGGGTACGCTGATATCGCCTTTCTCTTCGTTTTTCAGCCTTTCCAGGTCGGCATCACTCAGAGTTGCTGTGGCAGTCAGATCGCCTTTGGTACGTTTCAGGTACGTCAGGTTCATATTGCGAATCACCAGAACGCGGCTGTCTGGCACATTCATGGCGGTGACGAAGCCGGTTGCTGATTCAGCAGCCAGCGCCATCGCGGCCGCGTGCAGCGTGCCAATGTGATTTCCTACCTTGCGGCGCTTTTTGATTTTTACCACACACTCATTATTGGTCAGCTTTTCTACCCGACATGAGGCCGTTCCTGCGAACGGAATAATTTTGCCGATGATAAAAGAGCGCACTCCTGTCTGCCATCCGGCGGGTAGGCGTTCAAGATTATTCATCACTCGGTTAAGACGGTTCATATTTATCTCCTGTCGGGCACAGCCACCATGGGGGCAGACTGTGGATATTTTCTTTTGCTCAGACGCCATGTTTTCTCAAGGCTGTCGGGTAGCGTATCTTCTTTGGCTACGGTGAACCCTGAGTTCTCATAGAAGGTCATTAATTCAGGTAACGGGAACAACCAGACGGGCTTCTCTACGTTACGCATAATATAGCGGCAGAGCTCTGATGCTACTCCCTGATGACGATGATCAGGCAGTGTGCAAAGGTTACGGAGGAGCCAGACGTCTGAGTGGTCCTGGAGTCGGGTGACACAACAGCAACGACCAGCGCTGAAACTGGCATAAAGGGTGTCTCCCGGACTAGCCCGGCCACTGTATTGTGCCGCTTTATACAAAGCATTGGCTTCGGCGACAGTGGCCTGCCTGAAGTCAGTCAAGCTTGCTGATAAACGCGCTGACGGTTTCGGCGCTGGCGGATGGATCTTCCAGCATAGGTACATGCCCCAGATCTGGGTAGATCTTTACGTCAGCCTGAGGGATGACTTTTTTAAACTCTGCGACGGCAGAGACGTCCAGAACCCGGTCTTTTTCACCCCACATAATTAGTGCAGGCATATTTACCTTGTCAGCGATCATCTGGCTCATTTCATGCTGATCCATGCGCTCGCGAGTCGCGATCATATCGTCGAAAATCTCCTGGTTCAGTGGCGCACGGTCGACGGTCTCGCGAATTAAGGCAGGACGCAGAGGCCATGGGAGTGGCGGCTGCTTTTCCAGAATAAGGTCCATGCGATATTCAAACGATGCTTTATCAGTAGCAATCAAGGGGTTGTTACCAGCTTCGAGTTCAGCAAAAAACTGACTTTGGTTCTCGCCGTCCAGGCCCGCAGAATCTATCAGGATCAGGCTGGCGATGTCGTCCGGAAAACGCGCTGCGTAAATCGCACTGATGGCACCGCCCATGGAGTTACCGACAATATGGAATGGTTCGAGGTTGAGATATTCAGCCAATGCTTTCAGGCGTTCTGCCTGACGCTCCAGGTCATAGCTGTCTGCCTCGCTGGATTTTCCATGACCTGCAAGGTCTGGCGCGATGAGGTA
Source organism: Thalassolituus sp. UBA3500 (assembly GCF_002377545.1). NCBI lineage: Bacteria > Pseudomonadati > Pseudomonadota > Gammaproteobacteria > Oceanospirillales > Oceanospirillaceae > Thalassolituus > Thalassolituus sp. UBA3500. Next base: position 254,814 of record NZ_DFQB01000001.1, read on the forward strand.
GTAGTTATCCGGTAACTTATCCGCAAACTGCAACCAGGTGCTGTTGTTAGCCGAAAATCCGTGCACCAGCATCAATACCGGGCCATCGCCCTTACGGATCAGATAATTCATCTCGATGTCAGCAATATCAGCCTTATGCTCATCCAGCCCGGCTTTCCATTCGCCCAGATCAAGAGCCTTCTGATAGAGCGAGTCCTGTTGCGTTGCGGTGCATGCGATTAATACGTAGGCGGCAGCAACAAGCGTTGCTGCCCGAAGAATATTGAACAAAGGGGTACTCCGGTCAGTGTGATGCTAAGGCGTTTGCCAGTGAACGAACGTCGTCGATAACGTTCTTCAGTTCATCGCCAGCAATCTGATAACCAGGCTGGCAGACGAGGAGCATGCCAGCTGCCCATTCGATGTGAAGGTGCGGATGGGCCAAAAGCCAATTCTGGACATTTTCGGTCAGAAGAGGCCGTACTTTGTGTACAGGAAGTCCATAGACGGGATGTTTCGCTAGTTTATCTGGGAGATCGGTGTCCTCCAGTCGGGTGATGGGCTTACCTTTATCGAAGCAGTGTGTACTCTCTTTGGCCAACGGGCTGACCATTAGCCGGACGTCTGTAGTGATGTGACATGGCATAATAATCAGGGTCTGGATGGTGGGAGCACGCCCGGTCAGGCGGGTGAAGTCAAACAATAGAACCGTTTCATCTTCGATGTAGTTAGGTACGTAGCGTGGATCGCCGGTGGACAGAATCTGAAATCCGGCCTGACGAATACCGGTACTGAGCATACGCCATGGCTCGAAGCTCATATTCAGTCGGTCGGCAGCGCCTGCGAGTTCGGCGCGTCGCCCAGGTTTCGCCAGGCTGAATAGCCATATCAGAATCCCGGCGAACGAAAGCAGAAGGACAAGTGCAGCAAATATCGTAGTCATGGGGGCAGTGTACCCCAATGTCTGCCTGAACTTGTGATCAAAACCCGGATGAAAGAGCAGCCTGTGTTTCTGACTGCTCAGTGGCGATGTCATCCAGCTCGAGCGTTTCTGTATCAGCGGCCAGTCCGAGGCGCACGAAAGCACCCACCCGGTCGGTATCTACAGCGGCCAGTGGATGACTAGTACCTGCATGGCTTTGCAGGGTCGCGACCTGAATAAGGTCAATCAGATCCGGTCCATCGGGTGAGCGGTCGAAATCAAGGTAGTCTGTGGTGACTGCGATGAGTTCTGCTGGGAAGTCCCAGGACTCCAGAACCTTCTGGCCCAGCGCCTGATGTAGCTCGGCAATGGCATGGTCGAGTGAAGGCCCATCCTGAAGAAGGGTGCCGGATTGCTCGGCATACGACAGCAGCGGCAGGGTTCCAATCTGGTGAACCAATCCTGCTAAGAGTGCTTGATCAGGAGGCAATTTAGTGAAATGGCGAGCCAGTACCTGAGCCGATGCTGCAATTTCGGTCGCATGCGACCAGCAAGCCCGCATACGCCGGTCGATGGCATCGGTAGTCGCCTGAAACATCTGCTCCATAGCAATACCCACCACCAGGTTAATGGTGAAATCGATGCCTAAACGCGAAATTGCCGTTGTTACATCGGTAATGGGCACCATGGTCCTCACCATGGGGCTGTTGGTCACCCGAAGCAGTCGAGCGCTCAGTGCCGGGTCTTTTGTCAGAACCCGGGCCATGTCCTGGATACTGGCGTTTTTGTCCTCAGCGATGTCCCGTACTTTCAGAGCGATCTCTGGTAGTGTTGGAAGAATCAGCTCGTCTCTGGCAATCATTCCTTCGATGTCATCTCGAGCTTGCTGGATCAGTTGGCCAGTCATTCGGGTACCTCTGCGTCTATAAAATTATGTAACGCAGAGGTCGTCAGAGAGTTAACTGTCTGGCCACCTGTTTAGCCGCGTTGATCTTCAGTATAGAAGACTCTGCGCAGAGTGATTTTCTGATTCCCGCATTCTCCCGAAAGTGTTTCCTCGTCACTGCTGACCACGGCTAAACCAGTGTATTTGCCGTCAAAACAGATGCGGCTGGCCAACTCTCCTTTGGCTTTTCCGTTAACGAGCACATCTGACATGATGTCGGGGAGTTCTGGGCATGGCGCTACCTGATATAGGTGGCGTTTGCTTTTACCCAGGTATTGGAGGCGGGCGACTACTTCTTGCCCGGTATAGCATCCCTTGCTGAAGCTGATGCCGTCGTGGGCTTGCCAGTCGCAGTACTGGGGTATCCAGGCAGCCGATGATGAAGGCTGAACCCACAGCCAGCCCGACTCGACATCTGATGCATGCCAGCGCGACTCAGGCTCCAGCAGGTGGTCACTCAGGTATTTGTCGATGAGTTCTTCAGGTACCCAGTATTCGCAACGACCGTCTGGCCAGCCAAGTACCCGGACATCTTCACCAGACATCGATTTTTCACTCGGGCTTGCATTAAATTCGCCGATGATTTCGATGTTTTCTGCCAGGGTCATTGTTGCCTTGAAAAAGACGGCGTACTTCTTCAGATGGTTTATCAGAACCTCTGCTTGAGAAGCAGGAAGCCTTAAGACAAACCCCGTCTCTGAGCGGGTCGCAATAAAGTTCGCGATCATACGACCTTTGGCATCGCAACAGGCGCCAGCCTGCCACTGCTCGAAGGTAACGCTCTGCATATCACTCGTCAGTTGCCCTTGCAGGAATTTCTCACTGTCTGGCCCGTCTATCTGTAGCAGCGCAAACTGACTGAGGACGGTTCTCGCTCCGGTCTGATCGTCGGGGGCAGTTTCTGCGTCGGCAGGAACAAAGCCCTGATCGGTAACCTGACCAAATGTGGCGATTGTCTGAGACATGATGACTCCTTACGGCTGGGGTAGGACTACTGCATATGGAGGCGGAGTGTATGTGATTTCAAGGCCCGATGTGAGAGTGAACGATATTTCGTAGTGACCTTTGTTATAATGCGCGTCCCTGTAAGAGGTGAATTAAAAGATGACTGAAGAAAAAGAAATTCAGGCAAAGCGGGCTATCTGGCATAGCCGTCGTGGCATGTTAGAGCTTGATGTATTGCTATTACCTTTTGCTCAGCAACAGTATGCGCAGTTGGATGATGACGATCAGTTGCGCTATCGCAATCTTCTCGACAAGGAAGATCCGGATCTTTTTACATGGTTCATGGAACATGCCGAGCCTGAAGATCCTGACATGAAGCGAATCGTTGATATGGTGCTGGCATTTGCCCGTCAACCGCGCTGAGTGGATTCTACGGCCATCCGGGATTCAGCGGCGAATAGAGACGCTCGCCTGGGTATTGGCTGCGCTCCTGATGGTGGCGACATTTTTTGGGGCAGAGAGTAGTGTGTGGTTACTTACTCCCGTATTGCCTCTTTTGGGCGCCGGGTGGGCCTTTTGGCGTAAGCGTGCGCCGCAGCTGATTGGCAAAGCCAATGATGGCTGGTGGGTATTGCAGCGTAATCAGAAAGTCCCGGTCAGTTTTCGCTCAGGCAGTATTCGCCGTAGACAACTGATCGTGCTGGTTTGGGGGTTCTGGCCCTGGCAGGTAATCATCATCAGGCCCGACTGCTTCCTCAGTCGTGAACCATTTAATCACCTTAAGTATGAGCTGTATGGCAGCCTTTGAACCTTTCTGGGCCGGGCTACAGACTTCCTAATTCGCTGATGTATTTCGACATCAGTACGGTATCGAATGCTCTCGGCAGGGCTTGAGGGTAATCCCGGCTGTAATGCAGGCCGCGGCTTTCTTTACGCATCAGGGCAGAGCGGATAATAACATCGGCGACATCAACAAGATTGCGTAGCTCCAGTAAGTCGTTGGTGACTTTGTGATTTGAGTAAAACTCCTGAATCTCCTGGCGCAGAAGCTTCACTCTGTGTTTTGCCCTGACCAGTCGCTTAGTGGTACGCACAATGCCTACGTAATCCCACATGAAGCGGCGCAGCTCGTCCCAGTTGTGCGAGATAACGACATCTTCATCAGAATCGGTAACCTGGCTTGAGTCCCAGTGCGGTACGGGCTCGGGGGAAGGAACCTGAGCTATCTGAGCTTCGATATCTGCCGCTGCTGCGCGGGCGTATACAAGACATTCAAGCAGAGAATTGCTGGCGAGACGGTTCGCACCATGCAGGCCAGTACAGGCGGTTTCACCGATGGCATAGAGGCGATCAATGTCTGTTCTGCCGGCATTGTCAGTGACAACGCCACCACAGGTGTAGTGGGCAGCCGGAACGACCGGAATCGGGTCTTTCGTAATATCAATACCCAGTTGCAGGCAGCGTTCGTAGATTGTCGGGAAATGCTCGCGAATAAACTCTGCAGGCTTATGTGAGATATCCAGGAACAGGCAGTCTGCACCTAAGCGTTTCATTTCATGGTCGATGGCGCGGGCGACTATGTCCCTGGGTGCCAGCTCTGCCCGTTCATCGAATTTATCCATAAAGCGGCGACCGTCAGGAAGCAGAAGTTTTCCGCCTTCGCCGCGAACGGCTTCAGTGATCAGAAATGAGCCTGCCTGGGGGTGATAGAGGCAAGTAGGGTGGAACTGGTTGAATTCCATGTTGGCAACCCTGCAACCGGCCCGCCATGCCATGGCGATGCCGTCTCCTGATGCTCCGTCCGGATTGCTTGTGTACAGGTAAACCTTGCTGGCGCCGCCGGTGGCCAATGCGGTGGCCTTAGCTGTAACGGCATCCACTTCGCCGGTTTTCTTATTCAGAAAGTAGCCACCAATACAGGCGTGGTGCTCAAGCCCTAATTTGTCACCGGTGATCAGGTCGACAGCGATGTAATCATGGAGCAGGGTCAGATTCTCACGCGCTTCCGCTTTTTGCAGAAGAGTATCGGAAATGGCATGGCCGGTGGCATCCGCAGCATGAATGATGCGGCGCGCACTGTGCCCACCTTCACGGGTCAGATGAAACTGATCCTCGCCATCCTTTGTAAATGGCACACCAAGGTCGATCAGCCAACGGATGGCTTCGGTTGAGTTACCTACGGTAAAGCGCACAGCCGCCTCGTTGCAGAGACCTGCGCCGGCTGTGAGAGTATCGGCTACGTGGGCCTCGACGCTGTCTTCCTCGTCGAGTACAGCAGCTACCCCACCTTGAGCCCAGCGCGTTGAGCCTGCGTCCATCGAGTCTTTACTGACAATGGCTACCCTAAGATGTTCAGGTAGGGATAACCCCAGCGTGAGGCCAGCGGCACCGCTACCAATAATTAATACATCAAAGGTCAATGTCTGGCTCATGCACAAAGGCTCCAGTGGTGGTAATCTCACAGAGCTTGCTCTCAGGCTCTGAATAACAGGCCGCACTATAAAGCGCAGGAGTATGATTGACAAAGAATCTCCTCGCCAGACAACGGCCTGGTTCCGGTCTATTTTCGGTAGTTATGTCATGAAGTGTCAAGATAGTGAACTATCTCCGAATTGGTGTACCGAACTTATACAGCCACTAACGGAGGGCAAGGTGTGACTCGTTCAACTAATGTTGCAGAGAAGCAACCGACAGATGCAGGTAACCAGATGACCGACCAACCAGCTTCAGACCAACAATTGGTCGCGCGGGTTCAGAAGGGTGACCGGCGGGCTTTCGACCTGCTGGTGGTGAAGTACCAGCATCGTATCCTCTCTTTGGTAGGACGGTTTATTTCCGATCATGCTGAAGCTCAGGATGTGACGCAGGAGGCATTTATAAAAGCGTATCGTGCGCTACCCTCTTTCCGTGGAGATAGCCAGTTCTATACCTGGATGTACCGGATTGCGGTGAATACCGCTAAGAATCACCTGATCAGTCGCGGTCGTAAGACGCCGACACAGGACATTGACCTCGATGATGCTGCTTATTTCGCAGACGAGGCCAATATGAGAGACGTAGAAACGCCAGACGGTCTGCTGCAACGCGATCAGCTGCGCAAGGTCGTATTTGATGCGATCGAAGACCTGCCAGACGAATTGCGTCGGGCAGTGACCCTACGAGAGCTCGAAGGGCTCAGTTACGAAGAGATTGCAGAGGCAATGAATTGCCCAATAGGGACAGTAAGATCCCGAATTTTCCGAGCGCGGGAAGCAATTGAAAAGAAAATGCGGCCGTTGCTGAGTGCGACTGCATAAATGCTTGATGGGTGTACTATATGAAAAACCGGATGAGGGAGTCTCTGTCAGCTCTCTGTGATGGCGAGTGTGACGAGCTTGAACTGAGACGTGTATTGAACCACGTCGAAAATGATGCTGAATTCCGCGAGCAATGGGCGAACTTCCATTTGATCGGTGCAGCAATGCGCGGCGAATCCGTTGACACTGTTGATCTCTCGAAAGGGATTATGCAGGCCATTGATGGTGAACCGATGGACGACGTTCCTGGTATTCCACGTGATACAGCGAATAGTAGCGCCCAAACACTTGATGAAAAAGCCAATAACGATGATTTGCCTGTTGTTCAGTCGAAACCTATGGCGCTGCCAGCGTGGATGGTGTCGGGAGCAGTCGCTGCCTCGGTTACCATGGCTGTTTTACTCGGTGCTCGTGTTCTGACTGTCCCTGAAGCGAATTTGGGGCAGCCTGATATGGCGGTCGCCAAGGCAGAGGTATCTCAGCCTGCACCGATGGCGGAGGCTTCGGCAGCCAGTTCATCTCTGGTGGCTTCTCAGTCTGAGCAGTCTCAAATGTCTGCAACTGAGCTTGCGGCGGCTCAGGAACGACTCAAACAGTACGTTCTTGAGCACGAAGATCAGTCCTTCGGTGTGAGCACGCACCAAGCTGCTCCTTATGCGAGGGTGGCAAATTTCGGCAAGGACACTGGCATCCGTGATCGGGTCAGAGCTGAAGTAAAAGCAGGGCCAGTCGCAGACTGATGCATGATTGAGTTGCTTAACATCCGCCAATCCATCGTCATTCTGGCGATTGGGTTGTCATTCACATCTTCAGTGAGTGCAGACAACGATAAGGCGCTGCGCTTGCTTGAGGAGATGAATGAGGCTGTTACTACTCAAGATTACGCTGGCACAGTGATGTTCGGGGCGCCTGATCGCTGGGAGTCTGCGAGAATCCAGCAGGCATACCGCAATCAGGGGTTGGTTCAGAGGACCGACTACCTGACAGGCCCAGAGCGTTCTCAAATTCGTGCGGGCGATGAAATAGTTTGTATTCACGAGGGTGAACACCGCTCCGGCATGACGCCAGACATACTAAAGCCGTTCGGTCAAAACTTTCCCTCCTCTTTGTCATCCCTTGAACAAAGCTACGATTTTGCACTTGCCGATCACCAGGCGGAGCGGGTCGCTGGCCGTTCAACGGTATCTATTTGGATTACGCCTGAACAATCCGACCGTTATGCCCATCAGATATGGTTGGATAAAGCCTCCAGTCTGCCTCTTAAGGCCGAAATGACAGACAAGCAGGGTAATGTGTTACGTCGGTATCAGTTTGTGAGCCTGGAAACAGACTTCACTATGTCTGACAGTGACTTACGGACTGCGAATGTCGGGCACACCCTGCGCTTCGGTCATAAAGGATCATCGGAAATAGCGCCTGAGTCGGATTGGTATCCGTCCTGGTTGCCTCAGGGATTTCAGATTCAGCAGTCCGCGAAATCTGACGATAACATCCGTATGACGTTCTCGGATGGACTTGCTTCATTCTCTTTGTTTATTGATCGTGTCGGGCAAGGCAGGTCATCCTCTCCCCGCGTCAGTCGACAGTGGGGGCCCGTTTCCGCTACCGTAGAAGATATTCTTACGCAGGACGGTCAGCAAGTCAGACTGAGTGTCGTGGGGGAGCTTCCTCCTCTGACGCTGGATAAAGTGTTGGATTCTGCGATTCCTTCGTATTCTCTTAGTATGAAGTGAAGAATCGTCAGTTGACCCGTCCGACGTCCTCCCTATTGTAGAAAGCTGTAAAGTAAGGTCATAAATGTGAGTCAGGAAGTTGTTCAGGTCGTTGGAACAGGTGACGATGGTATCTGGGTGGAAGGTGTGCAGCAGAGCGCCTGTGGAGCCTGCAGTGCGCGGGCTGGATGCGGGCAGCATACGCTCAGTAAAATGGGCAAACCTGTTCGTTTGTGGGTAAACACGGCTGATTCCTTCACGGTCGGGGAGCAAGTCACCATTATGCTTCCGTCCGGGTCTTTGGCCGTCAGTGCCCTGGCGATGTACGGACTGCCACTGCTTGGACTGATCCTCGGGGCCGTCATTGGATTTCAGGGTGGCTCAGAGCCTCAATCATTACTTGCAGGTGGCCTTGGGTTGGTTCTCGGTCTACTCGGAGCGCGCCAGCTTGGCAAGAAAATGCAAGCCGAGTGGCAGCCGACCGTATTGAAAAAAACACACTCTACCGCCATAAATATAAACGGAGTTTCTGAATAGCGGAGATAGCCTTCGATGAAAATGACATTGGCGATGAAACGTTCGCTGAGCTTGTTAACCTTTCTTTTAGCAGTGTCGTGGACCACAGCACACGCAGACCTTCCGGACTTCCGTGATCTGGTGAAAGAGTCTTCTCCAGCGGTAGTCAATATCAGCACTGTTCAGCATGCTCAGCAGAACAGCGCGCTGTCTGGGCAATACGGTATGCCGGACGACATGCCTGAAATATTCAGGCATTTTTTCGGGCGCCAGTTTCCTCAAGGGCCTGCACCACGCCGGGACAGCAATTCTCTTGGATCGGGTTTTATCGTATCGGATGACGGGTACATCCTGACGAATAATCATGTTGTTCAGGATGCGGATGAAATCATTGTGCGTCTTAACGATCGCCGCGAGCTGGAGGCTGTTCTGATTGGTGCTGATCCGAGTTCTGATCTGGCTGTCCTCAAGGTCGACGCTGATGACCTTCCGACCGTTGAGTTAGGCGATTCCGATAAGCTTGATGTCGGCGAGTGGGTTGTCGCTATCGGCTCTCCTTTTGGTTTCGATTATTCAGTGACAGCAGGTATTGTCAGCGCAAAGGGTCGGAGTCTGCCTAACGAGAATTATGTGCCCTTTATCCAGACCGATGTTGCCATCAACCCGGGAAACTCGGGTGGGCCACTATTTAACCTTGATGGTCAGGTGGTTGGTATTAACTCCCAGATATATACGCGTTCAGGCGGCTTTATGGGGGTCTCGTTTGCGATTCCAATCAATGTCGCCATGGACGTTGCTGAGCAGCTCAAGAGCAAAGGTAAGGTCAGTCGCGGTTGGTTGGGTGTCGTGATTCAGGAGGTAAACAAGGATCTCGCTGAATCGTTCGGGCTTGATCGCGCTGCCGGTGCGCTCGTGGTTCAGGTGGTTGATGGTAGTCCGGCTGAGGCCTCTGGCCTGGTGAGTGGCGACATCATTGTCAAAGTCAATGGTAAGGCAGTGCAGCTATCTTCTGATCTGCCACACCTGATTGGTCGTCTGCGCGCGGGTGATACCGCTAAGTTGTCCGTGGTGCGTGCGGGCAAGAGAAAGACCATCGATGTTGAAATTGGCGCGTTGCCTGAGTCTGATGAGATTCAGTTGTCGTCTAATCCCCCGCCTGCTGAACGCAAGAGCAACCGGCTTGGTCTTGTTGTCAGTGACATCCCAGCGGGTAAAAGTGCAGAGCAGGGGGTTGTCGTCACAGACGTGAATCGCGGCCCGGCATCGATGTCAGGCGTGATTCGTGGCGATGTGATCACCATGATTAACGGTCAACGCATCAGCTCAGTGGCTGATTTTGAACGTGTCGTCAAAGATTTACCCGGTAAACGCAGCGTGCCCATGCGCATTGTGCGCAGAGGGCAGGCCTCTTTCATTCCACTTCGGATTGATTAACCAGCATGTTATCGACAGTGCAGGGGCTGTGAGCCCCTGTCATTCATAGCCTTAGTCCGGTCCTTCAGGTAAAATCATCCGATTGAATTCACAACCGGATGATTATTCTGTGAGCCAGCTGGACCACATTCGCAACTTCTCCATCATTGCCCACATCGACCACGGCAAATCTACTCTGTCTGACCGCTTTATTCAGGTTTGCGGCGGCCTCTCCGATCGCGAAATGCAGGCGCAGGTTCTGGACTCCATGGACATCGAGCGCGAACGTGGCATCACCATCAAGGCCCAGAGCGTCACCCTGAACTACACCGCACGTAACGGTGAAACGTATCAGCTGAACTTTATTGATACTCCGGGACACGTGGATTTCAGCTATGAGGTGAGTCGTTCTCTGTCTGCGTGTGAAGGCGCTCTTCTGGTCGTTGATGCCGCGCAGGGCGTTGAAGCTCAGTCTGTTGCTAACTGCTACACCGCGATTGAACAGGGGCTGGAAGTTCGTCCGGTACTGAACAAAATGGACCTTCCACAGGCGGACCCAGACGCTGTCGCTCAGGAAATTGAAGATATTATCGGCATCGATGCGACCGACGCAGTGCGCTGTTCCGCCAAGAGTGGCCTGAACGTTGAAGACGTTCTGGAAGATCTGGTAGCTAATATTCCTGCCCCCGAGGGTGATCCTGATGCGCCGTTGCAGGCACTGATCATTGATTCCTGGTTCGACCCATATCTTGGTGTCGTATCGCTGATCCGCGTCAAGAATGGCTCAATCAGGAAAGGTGATAAGATCCGCATGAAGTCGACCGGTAAAGATCACATCGTTGATGACGTGGGCTACTTTTCGCCGAAAATGACGAAACGTCCTGAGCTGAATACCGGCGAAGTGGGCTATCTCTGTGGCAGCATTAAAGATATTCACGGTGCGCCCGTGGGCGACACCATTGTGTCTACCAAAAACCCGGACGTTGATGCACTGCCGGGCTTCCAGAAAGTTAAGCCACAGGTGTACGCCGGTCTGTTCCCCGTATCGTCGGATGACTATGAAGCGTTCCGTGTTGCACTTGATAAACTGTCACTGAACGATGCGTCGTTGTTTTTTGAACCAGAAAACTCTGATGCGCTGGGCTTCGGTTTCCGTTGTGGCTTCCTCGGCATGCTGCACATGGAGATCATTCAGGAACGTCTCGAGCGCGAGTATGATCTTGACCTGATCACCACTGCGCCGACGGTAATCTACGAAGTCGTTACCCGTAAAGGGGATGTCGTCAATGTCGATAACCCGTCGAAGCTTCCTGATATTGGTTCTATCGATGAAATGCGCGAACCGATTGCGGAGTGCAATATTCTGGTGCCACAGGAATATCTGGGCAGCGTTATTTCTCTGTGCGTCGATAAGCGGGGTGTGCAGGTGGATATGCAGTACACCGGTAGTCAGGTGGCATTGCGTTACGAAATCCCGATGGCGGAAGTCGTTATGGATTTCTTTGATCGTCTGAAGTCAGCAAGCCGTGGCTTTGCTTCGCTGGACTATAGCTTTCTGCGTTTCCAAGAGGCGCCACTGGTTCGCTTGGACGTTCTTGTGAACGGAGATCGCGTAGATGCGCTCGCGGTCATCATGCACAAAGAGAGTGTTCGTCGTCGTGGCAATCTCCTGACCGAGAAAATGAAAGAGCTGATTCCTCGTCAGATGTTCGATGTCGCAATTCAGGCGGCAGTTGGTAATCAGGTGGTGGCCCGTACTACAGTAAAAGCACTCAGAAAGAACGTAACGGCGAAATGTTACGGTGGTGACGTAAGCCGTAAGAAGAAACTGCTGCAGAAGCAGAAAGAAGGTAAAAAACGGATGAAACAGATCGGCAGCGTAGAAATTCCGCAATCGGCGTTTCTGGCTGTCCTCAAAGTGGACGACTAAATATGAAGCAAAACCAGCACGGCATGACAACAGCGACTGCGCTGTTACTTATACTGATTGGCATTGTGCTACTGCGTGCCGTGATGGTGATCGTTCCTATCTATTTTGATGATACCGAAGTGGGTATCGTTCTCGATAATATGGAAGAAAGCGGCAAAGTGACTGCGCGCACTTCGGAACGGTCTGTTCGCGATGAACTTGAGCGACGCCTTCGTAATAACAATATTCAGGTTACTACTGACAAGCTACTTGTAAAACGTGACCGAAATACTCTGACCATCGACTGGACTTACGAAAACCGCGGGCACTTCCTGGCGAATATCGATTTCGTACTTACCTTCCAGCACCAGAAAGTTATCACCAGTGAATAATCCCTTGTTAAAACTCTCTCAGCGCCTTGGCTATACCTTCAATGATGAGGCGCTGATCAATTTAGCGTTAACCCACAGAAGCTTGTCGGGAACCAACAACGAACGCCTGGAATTTCTGGGCGATTCGATTCTTAATTTTGTGATTGCCGAAGCCTTGTTTCTGAAATTTCCACATGCGAAAGAAGGGAAGTTGAGTCGTCTGCGCGCAAGGCTGGTAAAAGGCGATACGCTTGCTGAAATAGCAAAAGAGTTCGACCTTGGCGAGTTCTTGCTTCTTGGGTCTGGTGAAATGAAGAGTGGTGGTCATCGTCGGGATTCGATATTGGCCGATGCTGTTGAAGCAATCATAGGCGCTATTTATTTGGATTCCGGGCAGACCGCAGCGTCGGAACGCATTCTGTCGTGGTATGCGTCCCGCCTGGATGCGTTGAGTCTGGAAGATCCTATAAAAGATCCGAAGACTCGCCTGCAGGAACACCAGCAAGCCAATCGACTCAGCCTGCCCAAGTACACTGTTGTCAGTGTTGGTGGACCGGGAAACGAGCAGGTATTCACCGTCAGTTGCCGTATTCCGCAACAGGAAGACGTTGTCACGGCAGAAGGTTCAAGTCGTCGTGCTGCTGAGCAGGCGGCTGCTCAGGTATTTCTAAAACGCCTTGGGCTTGAGGAGTCAGCATCATGAGCACACGTACTGGTTTTGTAGCGATTGTGGGTCGCCCTAATGTGGGTAAGTCGACTCTGATGAATCGAATTCTCGGACAAAAACTTTCTATTACTTCCCGAAAGCCGCAAACGACACGCCACCAGATTCTGGGGATTCTTACCGAAGAAGATTCCCAGATTGTTTTTGTCGATACGCCCGGGATTCACAAGGCACACGATAAAGCGATTAACCGCTACATGAACCGAGCCGCAACAACGGCGGTAAAAGATGTTGATCTGGTTGTTATGGTCGTAGACCGGATGCGTTGGACCGATGAAGATGAAATGGTTCTGCAGACCGTTAAACAACAGCGTGCTCCGGTTATTCTGGTGGTGAATAAAATCGACTTTGTACGCGATAAAGATGAGCTTCTTCCTTATCTTGAAGAGCTTGCAGGAAGACACCCCTTCGATCAGATTATTCCGCTGAGTGCGAAGACGGGTCATAACGTAGAACGTATTGAGCACCTGATTCGCAGTTATCTTCCTGAAAATCCGTATTTCTATCCTGAAGATCAGATTACTGACCGCAGCTCACGCTTTCTTGCGGCTGAACTGGTTCGCGAAAAAATCATGCGCCAGTTAGGCGATGAATTGCCGTATGAAATGACGGTGGAGATTGAAGAGTTTGCACACACAGGCACTTTGATCGAAATCAGCGCGTTGATTATGGTCGAACGTCAGTCTCAAAAACGCATTGTTATTGGTGACGCAGGGTATCGAATCAAACAGATTGGAATCGAAGCACGGAAGGACATGGAGTCGCTATTCGACTGCAAAGTCATGCTGAATCTTTGGGTGAAAGTAAAATCCAACTGGTCTGATGACGAGCGGGCTCTGCGAAGCCTGGGGTATGACGACAGGGAAATATGAAGCATTGGTGGCTACTGAGGCGTGAGCCGTTTGGCGGCGGCTCAGACTGGCTGTGTACCATATTCACAAGAGACAGAGGGCTGGTTAAGGTCGTTTGCCGTGATGCCCACCTTCCGGAGATGCATCAGCCTTGTTGTGGAGAATGGCCTGCCTTAGGTGACCTGCCAAGGTTGAGGACCTGTGAAGCGAGTACCCCGCTGGGGTTGTCAGGCGAAGCATTGGTCTGTGCTCTGTATATGGATGAACTGCTGACGACGATTCTTCCTTTGTATGACCCTTCTGATGAACTATTCGATTTATACTCAACCATACTCACGACCCTGAGCGACAATGAGCGTGTTGATGTCTGGCTACGTATGTTTGAACAGTGTCTTCTCAGCCATTGCGGGCAGGGTATACACTGGACGCAGACGGCACACGGAGCCCCTGTCATCGCTGGCACTTACTACCTGTTCTGCGGTGGAGAAGGTTTGATCGAAGATCCTGATGGTTGGGATGGTGAAATTCTGCTCGCCATTGCCGATGGGGAGTTTACCAGGCCAGGGACTCTCTCTGTCGCTCGTCAGGTGCTGCGTATCGCTATCGATTATGCAGTCTCCAGGCCTATTATCAGTCGTGAATTATTAATACATCGCTCCTGAAACAGGAAAGAACTATGACCAATACTCGCGTTTTGCTCGGCGTTAATATCGACCATGTTGCGACACTTCGGCAAGCCAGGGGAACTCGTTACCCTGATCCGGTTCAAGCTGCTTTTATTGCCGAACAGGCAGGCGCGGATGGTATTACGATTCATCCCCGCGAAGATGCTCGCCATATTCAGGTTCGTGATGTCAGGGTCCTCGCTGGTACGCTTCAGACCCGGATGAATCTTGAAATGGCGGTGACCGAAGCCATGATTCAGTTGGCTGAAGAAGTAAAGCCGGAAGCGTGTTGTCTTGTGCCTGAGAAGAGAGAGGAGTTAACCACTGAAGGTGGGTTGGACGTTCTCTCTCAGGAAGACACAATTAAAGATGCGGTGACTCGCCTGGCAGCGGTTGGCGCTGAAGTGTCGCTATTTATCGATGCCGATTACGAGCAGATTGACGCAACAGTACGCACCGGTGCTCCTGTCATTGAGCTGCATACCGGTGGCTATGCAGATGCTGAGACACCACTAGAGCAGGCACGGGAACTGGAACGTATACGCGATGCGGCGGCCTATGCTTCAGGTAAGGGCCTGATCGTGAATGCAGGTCACGGTTTGCACTATCACAATGTTGAAGCGATAGCTCAGATCCCACAGATTAATGAACTGAATATTGGTCATGCGATCATCGCTCAGGCGTTGTTCAGTGGTCTGGAAGGCGCAGTCAGGGATATGAAACAGCTACTGACAGAGGCGCGTGCCTGAGTGGCAGGGCATGCTTTACCAGATCGCGATACGTTGCTGACCTCTGTCGGAGTCGGCACCGATTTGCTCGCTATACATCGTATTGAAGCCGCGTATGCGCGACACCCGGAGCGGTTGGTAAAGCGGTTGCTGACGCCCGCAGAACAGCGGGAGTTTTCTAAGCATTCTGATCCTGTTAATTATCTTGCTAAAGCCTTCTCTGCCAAGGAGGCGTTGGCAAAAGCACTGGGGACCGGGATTGCGTCCGGGGTCAGTTTTCAGGATTTCTCGATTCAGCGGGATAGCTCTGGCAAGCCGCTGGTGCACGTCAGCGGTCGTGCCAAAGAAATCATTCGTTCAGTCGATGAGCGGGCTCAACTGCTGTTGAGTCTTAGTGATGATGATGGATGGGTTCAGGCGTTTTCTGTATTAGCGCTTTTACCGGAGGCTTCTTCAAACTGAGCTTGCCAGTCATTTTCTCCGGCCCATTTTAATAAACGCTCTGTCTCGGTCATCAGCTCTCTCAAACGTTCGGGATACGCTTCTGAGTTCTGCTCCTTCAGGCAGGTTTCGAATGCTTCTAACGCCGATCTCAACGCAGGCACACCACAGTATCTCGCAGCGCCATGCAGTTTATGCGTTGCTTCCAGAAGCTCTGGCAGTTTTTCTTCTTCCCACAGTTCCAGAATTTCATCTTTTTCTTTGCGCAACATATCCGTCAGCATGCTGAACATGTCGGTCGCGAGCCCCGGGTTTCCGTTCGCCTGATGCAGTGCCAGCTCGGTATTAAAAATCCCCGTCGCCGCTGGTGCCTCATGTCGTAATGGTGGGCTTTCTTCGCTGTCGGCTTTGAAGCCAGTCCAGCGTTCAATAATCCGTGCCAGCTGCTCCATCGATACCGGCTTG